>NZ_NQYC01000001.1:4330000-4480410 GCF_003600835.1 Bacillus sp. PK3_68
TCGTCCTCTCAGGGTTAGTCGGGACCTAAGCCGAGGCCGATAGGCGTAGGCGATGGACAACAGGTTGATATTCCTGTACCACCTCTTCACCATTTGAGCAATGGGGGGACGCAGGAGGATAGGGCAAGCGCACAGTTGGTTGTGCGTCCAAGCAGTTAGGCCGGTGATGAGGCAAATCCCATCACCACGAAGGCGGAGCTGTGACGGCGAGGGAAGTTTAGTACCGAAGTTCCTGATTCCACACTGCCAAGAAAAGCCTCTAGCGAGGTGAAAGGTGCCCGTACCGCAAACCGACACAGGTAGGCGAGGAGAGAATCCTAAGGTGAGCGAGTGAACTCTCGTTAAGGAACTCGGCAAAATGACCCCGTAACTTCGGGAGAAGGGGTGCTCTTTGGGGTGCATAGCCCTGAGGAGCCGCAGTGAATAGGCCCAGGCGACTGTTTAGCAAAAACACAGGTCTCTGCGAAGCCGTAAGGCGAAGTATAGGGGCTGACGCCTGCCCGGTGCTGGAAGGTTAAGAGGAGGGGTTAGCTCACGCGAAGCTCTGAATTGAAGCCCCAGTAAACGGCGGCCGTAACTATAACGGTCCTAAGGTAGCGAAATTCCTTGTCGGGTAAGTTCCGACCCGCACGAAAGGCGTAACGATCTGGGCACTGTCTCAACGAGAGACTCGGTGAAATTATAGTACCTGTGAAGATGCAGGTTACCCGCGACAGGACGGAAAGACCCCGTGGAGCTTTACTGTAGCCTGATATTGAATTTCGGCACAGCTTGTACAGGATAGGTAGGAGCCTTTGAAACCGGAGCGCCAGCTTCGGTGGAGGCGTCGGTGGGATACTACCCTGGCTGTGTTGAACTTCTAACCCGCACCCGTGATCCGGGTGGGAGACAGTGTCAGGCGGGCAGTTTGACTGGGGCGGTCGCCTCCTAAAGAGTAACGGAGGCGCCCAAAGGTTCCCTCAGAATGGTTGGAAATCATTCGCAGAGTGTAAAGGCACAAGGGAGCTTGACTGCGAGACCTACAAGTCGAGCAGGGACGAAAGTCGGGCTTAGTGATCCGGTGGTTCCGCATGGAAGGGCCATCGCTCAACGGATAAAAGCTACCCCGGGGATAACAGGCTTATCTCCCCCAAGAGTCCACATCGACGGGGAGGTTTGGCACCTCGATGTCGGCTCATCGCATCCTGGGGCTGTAGTCGGTCCCAAGGGTTGGGCTGTTCGCCCATTAAAGCGGTACGCGAGCTGGGTTCAGAACGTCGTGAGACAGTTCGGTCCCTATCCGTCGCGGGCGCAGGAAATTTGAGAGGAGCTGTCCTTAGTACGAGAGGACCGGGATGGACGCACCGCTGGTGTACCAGTTGTCTTGCCAAAGGCATCGCTGGGTAGCTATGTGCGGACGGGATAAGTGCTGAAAGCATCTAAGCATGAAGCCCCCCTCAAGATGAGATTTCCCATAGCGCAAGCTAGTAAGATCCCTGAAAGATGATCAGGTAGATAGGTTCGAGGTGGAAGCGTGGCGACACGTGGAGCTGACGAATACTAATCGATCGAGGACTTATCCTAAATGATACGCCTAACGGCGTCACACATGAAATGGCACGGAGTTGCCGGTTACTTGAACATATTATCCAGTTTTGAAAGAACAAACTCTTTCAATTTTATACAGTCTGGTGGCGATAGCGAAGAGGTCACACCCGTTCCCATCCCGAACACGGAAGTTAAGCTCTTCAGCGCCGATGGTAGTCGGGGGATTCCCCCTGTGAGAGTAGGACGCTGCCAGGCAATCCAAAAGAACAGCAGACGCTGTTCTTTTTTAGTTTATAGCTTTTATCATTTCAGTCGTCCTCTTCTTATTAATAGCTTCCTTCTCCCGATCTATTGAGTATAAGCAAATTTATTATAAGAAAATGAAATCTTCGAACCTTCCAACTTTAATTATCTATCCTATATTAAAAAGCGGATATAAAACGTTTATTTACACCGTCTCATGTGTGATTGTTTCTCTGGTCCTTTAGGATATTTTATTGTACATATGGCGTTTTAATTATTTCAATAATAAAGTATAATCCCTTTCAGGTAGAACTTATGAACATGAACTGGAAGTTTTTCTCTGGTTCTGCTGCCATGACTGGAGTGGGTCAAAGAATCCGATAGTTAAGCTCTCGTTGATACCGTTTTATAAGAGGGGAAATTATAAATGAGGAGTGAGATAGGAGGCTAACTACAGACGAAAATGGCCTTTTCAAAGCGATGGCACGAAAAACGAAGAGAACTGAGCGTTTTCTAAAAAGTGGATAAGAAGGAGACTCGAATAGGATGGGAAAATTAATAAACAAAAAAGTATGCGTCATCACGGGCGGAACAGGCGGAATTGGATATCATCTTTCGTTAGGATTTCATGAAGCAGGATATCAAGTGATTGCGTTAGACAGGGAACAGCGTAATCCTTTGGCTGGAGGTATAGCTTTTATTAAAACAGATGTCAGTATAGCAGAAGAGGTTCAGCATGCATTTAAACAAATTACTGTCCAATATGGCACGGTACACGTGCTGATTAATAATGCAGCTATCTCCGTATTCTCTAAACCTATCTCTGATATTTCTATTGAGGAATTTGATGCAGTGCTCAATGTTAATTTACGAGGCAGCTTTATTTGTGCAAAGGAATTTATTCATGCGAACAGCGGCCAAGATTATGGACGAATCATTAATATTGCCTCCACAAGATGGAATCAAAATGAAGCCAATTGGGAAGCGTATGGCTCATCAAAAGGAGGACTCGTTTCCTTAACAAATACATTGGCGGTATCTCTTAGCAACAGACCAATCACTGTGAATGCTATAAGCCCCGGCTGGATACAAACAGAAGGGTATGAAAAATTAACATACACAGATCATGCTCAGCACCCATCTGGCCGTGTTGGCATTCCGAGAGATATTGTTAATGCCTGCTTGTTTTTAGCTGATGAGCAGAATGATTTTATCAATGGGCATAATTTAGTGATCGATGGCGGCATGACGAAGAAAATGGTGTATGAAGAATAGTTGAATTGGTTGAATAAGCAGGAAAGCTATAGGGAAAGAGAAAGTAGATTGTATAAGATATTCATAAAACTCAATGTGTAAAATTCAAAAATCTTAACAGCTGAACAATGGATGTATTCCTATTGACAAGAAGCGGTATATATTATCTAAAAAACATGCATTTTATCAATTTTTTCCCATTGAGAAACACTTTTTGAATTTTGAAACGAACGATTATGATATACTTACACAATAAATCTTTACTTAAAATTTAAATGCTGTGTAGTGTAAGAGGAGGAATAGATTTGAATCAGGATTCACTCCAATCGATTGAATATGAAATCGCCCTGCTGGTTCGGCTTACAACCGCTCAGAGTCCGAAGTTGGGGAGCTTGGATCGATCCGAATATCTTTTGTTAAGTGAATTAGATGAAAATGGACCTTTAGGTATTAACGTACTTGCTGAAAAATTGTTGCTAAATATTTCTACGGCCAGTAGGCAGGTAAGCACTTTGGAAGCGAAGAATTACATCGTTCGTTATCCTGATCCGCAGAATGGACGAATTAGCCTGCTAGAGATTACTCAAGAAGGACAAAAGATACTACATAAAGTTCAAAAAGCTCGGTTTGCCGCATATGCAGAAGTGCTTCATGACTGGACAAAGGAAGAATTAGAAGAGTTAGATGCAAATCTTACGCGTTTGAATCGCGATTTCAAAAAGTGGAGAAAATAATTGAAGAAAAATGAACAAATGGCTAAAAAAAGATAGCGGACAAATTGTCGGCTGTCTTTTTTATTGTTTTTTTTGCTCTTATGTTGTATGATACAACTTGTCTTATACAACATAAAGGTGAAGCCTTGAAAATTTGCTTCTTTTAAATGAACTGTCTTATTTGGGTATGTTGTTATTCGATAAATAAGCTAAACGCTTGATGAAAGGAGGAAGAAGATGAGTCAACAGATAAATACATCTTCATCAGAGACGGAGAAGGTCCCTATTCCTCAATATTTAATTATCTCGATCCTAACTATATTTGGAATAGGATCTCAATATTTTTCAAATCTGTCTTATATTTTGAATCAAAATATTATCCAAAATGGGCTTCATCTGGATTCTAATAGTCTCCTTTTCCCATCGACTTTGTCCAATTTGGCATTCGCATTGACGGTACCGTTTGGACCGGTATTGACGAGGCGCATCGGTCTGAAAAGAAATTACTTGGCCTTTGTTTTTATCTTTCTATGTGGTTCTATCGTCAGTGTCATTTCGTCGGGATTAATTATTTTGATTATTGGAAGAGTCATACAGGGGTTGAGTGCCGGGATGATCTTTCTCACTATTCTGCCGGCCAGTCTAAAGTCATTTCCGAACAAGATTAGGAACACTTTTTTGTTTATGGTTATTACTGGTCTGTTTGGCGCGAGTGCTATTGGCGCTTTGTTCGGTTCTATTTCTTTACAAACGGATACCTGGCGCTGGTTGTTTGTATTAAATGTGATTTCGTCTTTATTATGCTTAATCATTGGTTTCTTTGGATTACCAAAAGATGAAAAGGAAAAACACGAACACAAACCAGTCGACAAAACGGGGATATTTTTATTAACTCTTATGATGATTGTCCTTGCCGTTCCGTTGTGTAATTTATATCAAAAGGGGTTCTCTTCCCAGTATGTATGGCCATTTTTTGTGATTGCCTTTATCCTACTCGTTCTGTTTGTTTATGTTGATCTTAAAGCAGAGGTGCCGTTGATCCCTTTTGCTACATTAAGAGCACCCAAACCCATTTCGGGAACCATTATGGCAGTCACTGCTCATATTTCCTTAATCGTTGCACTTGCCGGTATAAACGGATTTTTAAGAAATAATATGAATCTACCATTTCTATATTTGTCTCATTTTTATTTTTGGTTCTTTGTCGGAATCGTGGTGACAGCCATTCTAAAAACGTTTCTTTATGACAAATTAGGTGCTGGAGTTCTGGGGTTCATTGGCTCTTTAGCCGTCATATATGTCAGCATTCAGTGGAGAATGGCTGGAGCGGATGCTTCTTTGTTCTCGCTTTATTTCCAGGCAGCTTGTTTAAGCAGTGGGATAAGTATGACGCTTGTGTCGGGAGCTCTAGGAACCGCGCTTGCTGGTGATCTTCATCAGGCATCCATGCGGTCTGTTACGTTACATTCCATTCGAAACTTTTTAGGCGCAGTTATTTCACCGGTGATCGGCTGGTTTTTAACGACGCAAAATGCCAATCATTATGAAAGAATAAGGGAGCATTTAGACGCAAACAATCCAGAGTTTAAATGGGAAATGACGAAGTTAATAAAACATTTTGTTGAGGACGGTCTCTCTTTATCAAAGGCTAAGGATTTGGCTTCATATGAAATTGTAGCCAACGCAAAAAAAGCAGCCGTCTTGGGAGCTTATCATAATTTGTTTACTTTATTGCTCATTTTAGCTGTAGTCATGATGCTCGCTTCTATTGGGAAAATTGCTACAGGGAAAGGTAGATCACTTGTTCAAAAGCCGAAAAGGATGCCTTTGCCTGCCCCTCAAGAGAAAAAGTAGAAGGCTGTTTGACATGATGAAAGAAACATAACGAAATTGAACAGGAGAGAGAAACGTGTATAAAAGACGTCTAATCTTAATCAACATTATAGGGATCGTAATCGTTGTCGGGTTAATTGCTGGTGGAGCATTTTTCTACTATGAAAACAATAATTTTGTGCGAACAGATGATGCTGTCGTATCGGCTGATATTATGCAAGTGGTTGCACCAGCTTCAGGTGTATTGAAGGATTGGAATATGAAAGCGGGTAAACATGTTGCCAAAACAGAAGCTATAGGCAAGGTATCAGATGGGAAAGAAACTCTTCCTGTTCACGCAATGGATTCAGGAACAGTGATTAAAAATGAAGCTAAAGCAAATGAAATGGTTCAGGCGGGTCAGGTTTTAGCAGAGACGGCAGACATGAATAATCTGTATATTACTGCGAACATTAAAGAAACAGATATAAAAAATATCGAAGTTGGAAACAGCGTAGATATTACTGTTGATGGGGATGCAGACACTACTTTTAATGGCACCATTCAAGAGATTGGTTATGCTACAAATTCTGTGTTCTCAGCACTTCCTTCTGAAAACTCGAGTGGCAATTACACAAAAGTAACTCAAAAAGTCCCGGTAAAAATCTCTATTCAAAGTCCTTCTTCTAAGGTATTGCCTGGCATGAACGCAGAAATTAAAATTTCCATTTAATCATGGATATGTTCTATTTATAAATACTCTTTTCTATTTGCTTTCTAATTATGAGGTTCACTTTTTAGTTAAGTTTGATGAAACGACCTTTTCTGCAATAAGGATAAATACAATATGAGGTGAAAATATACGATGAAAATCTATGTAGTTTATGATAGCGAAGGAGAACATACAAAAGTCCTTGCGGAGTCCATCGCAGAAGGGGCAAAAAAGGTTGGGGGCGCAGAAGTATACCTTGACCATGTAGAGCAGGCGGATATATACAAACTTGCTGACATGGATGCAATTATATGGGGCTGTCCAGGGCATTTTGGAACAATTAGTTCCGGGTTGAAGAATTGGATTGATCGACTTGGTTATTTGTGGGCTGAAGGAAAGCTTATTAATAAGGTGGGGGCTGTTTTCTGCACGACTGCAACAACTCACGGCGGATTAGAAGCTACCATGCTTAATTTGATCACACCAATGCTTCACCAGGGAATGATCATTGTAGGGTTACCAGGAAACATCCCTGAGAATTCCCTTTACGGATCTTATTATGGGTTGGAATCACATGTTCTGTTGATGAAACACAGCTTATTCCTCAAGAAGGGTTAGCGCTCGGAAAAGCCTTAGGGGAGCGGGTTGCCATGGTAACAAAAACGTTTACGAAAGAAAGAGATGATCAATAATGGCAGTCATCATCTTTTTTATTGTCCTCGCTATTATTGGAGTAGTGGCCTTAACCATCATTAACACAAAGGCTGTATCATCGGAAAAAACTGAAGAAGAAATTCAGCAAGGCACTGAAATGGAAGGGCAGAGTAATAATGAAGTGAAGGCTTTGGAAATGGCTGAGCCCATTAAGCCTGAAGAGAAAAAAGTGGAAAGTGCCAATAATATAACATTAGAAGTTGTCGATCGTCAAACCTCCTCTACCATGAATGATCAAGCTTATCGAAAGGCCCTTCAATCATTTAAAGAGACAACTAAAGGTGATAATATAGACCACCAACCGGAGAAAAAGATAAAAGACGATGAATACCGAAGAGCCTTGCAGGCAATATCTGAAAAAAATCAACTAAATAAAAAAGATTAGAATCAAAGAAATAGAGCTTGCTCTCTGCATATTCATGAGAGCAGGCTCTATTTTTTAGGTTAATGTAATGTCTTTTCTGTTTAGCAATGATGCTCGTAAAAGAGGAAGCCCCGTGTTTAAATGCCTGTTTCTATTTTGGGCGCATTTTCTATTAAATGCCCATTTACAGAGCATGAATTGACGGTAGGTTGAATGGTTCAATGGTTTTTATGATTCAGAGCTGTTTCCACTTTTTTCTTACATCTTTCATTGCTGTAGCATGACCCATTTGACATCCTCCTTATGAATTTTAGGAAGGACAGGATCTATTGAACGCATTACATGGCTTCTTGCGGTTGAATTTCCTCTACAGGACCAAACTCCGGCTTTGTTTTACTTGCAATAAAGAATAAAACAAACTGAACAATAGCAAGTCCAATTAATACATTTAGAAGCAAGCTATAAGAATGGCTAATATTGAAGATTGCTCCTGATATTACTGGAGTGGTCGCAGCACCGAGTGAGATAAAGATGGAAACCACACCGTATTTGGCTCCGTATTCTTTTTCTCCGTAAAGAGCGCCTGTAAGATAGGCCGGTGTAACCGTAACAGCCGTTGAACCGATTCCAGAAAAAATTGTGTAAAGAACGGCCGGAGCAACGACATTTGCTTTCATTAAAAATAGAAAACTGACCAAGCTGGATGCCGAAATCAAGAATACTGTAGTAATTAGCCCAAGCTTATCAAATAGCCGCCCTACTAATAGCTTTCCGATAATAACCATAGCTGAACCTAATGATAGAAGCAATGCAGCTGTTTTGGCCGTTGTGCCGATACTAGCCAAATATGGCGCGAGGTTGATCAACATGGCATTCACAACAATGCCGCCAATTAAGATTGCTGCACACAGAGCCCAAAATGACACGGATTTAAATGTTTCTCCCTGAGTAGCACCTGCTAATACTTTATTTTGCACAACATCTGACGATGGTGCTTCACCTAACGGCGCCAAGCCTTTATCAGCAGGATGCAATCTAATAACAAAGACTGCTAATGGAATTAAGATCACAGCAATTAAAATTCCAATCACAAGATAAGCTGTTCTCCAGTCATAAGCTGAAATAAGCCAGTTGACAACAGGGCTCATGATAACACCGCCGAAACCACTTCCCGCAAGAGCAATCCCTAAACATAAACCACGTTTTTCATTAAACCAATTTGTAATCAGAACAGATCCTGGTATCATGGCACCGCCCGACAAGCCAGCACCCATAAGGATAGCAAATAAATAGAAATGAATCAGTTTTGTTGAGAAGGAAAATCCGATAAAGGCAAGAGCTGAAATTGAAATAAATAATGTTAAATAAAGTTTTACGTCCATCTTTTTCATTAGTTTTCCGGCAAATGGTCCTGTAGCCATCGCAGCCAAGGACATAATGGTGAAATACAACATAAATTGAGAAGAACTAAATCCGAGTTCCTTTGTAACAGGCAGGGTAAACAAAGAAACCAAGTTTGCAATTGGAGCATAAATAAATGTCATAATTAAGAAGGCTGCTGCAACAATCCACCATCCGTAAAAAATTCCGCCTTTTTTATTCATATGAAAATATCCATCCTTTTCTATCTTTTTTCACAACCGTATACATTCACATCTAAATTATAGAAGCTAAGTAATAACCGCTTAGTGCTCCCCGTTATAAACCAATCAAGCGACTTTTCGATACTCCTCTCTTTACTGACTCAAGTGAGGATGATTTTAATCATCCGCTTGTAACCGCTTCCCTTGGTTTTATTCTAATATGCAATTTGTGTGCCAATCTTATAAAAATTTGCTGTTCCGCTTATTTTTTTAAAAGTTGCTGCGAAACGTTGTAAATAAGGAATTTTCTCAATATTATTTTATTGTTCAAACGAACTGACTAAAATGGGGAAGCTCCTTCAATCCTGAGTTATATAAAAATAATATAAATAGTAAAAAAAATTTCATCCGCTTGTAAAATTTTTTTTACATAGAGAGGCGCGTGTTGGAAATGATTTCATGTGATTTTATTTTTAGCAGGAGGGAAATAAGCTTCCAACAGCTAAAATCCTTTACGGTAGATGACAGTCTTATCCGTGTATTTGGTTGTCGGGAGAATGAATGGCTATTCCTTTATTAATTGCATAATCAACAAAGGACAGTTGAATGAAATCAAAGTAGCTAATGGATTCTTTGGTAGAAAAGAGGATAATGGTTAAAGTTTCACAATGAGTATAAGATAAGAAGCGACTGCAGCGGGGATCTGTTGAAGAGTAGGTGGTGGGGTTTATTCGCAGCGGTGTGAAATACGAGAAAAGAGCTGACCTTGGTGCAAAAATGCACGAAGGCCAGCTCTTTTTCAATAGAATGTACATTAAGAAATCGCTTTTTCTTTTACACTCAGTGATTGCAGTGCTTGTTGTAAGTCCGCTTTTTCTTCCTCATTTAGAGGAACCATTGGTAAGCGAACACCGCCTACAGGGATCCCGTTTAAATTTAATGCGGCTTTTACAGGTGATGGACTTGGTGCAGCAAATAACGCTTTCACGATGGGGAGAAGGTGGCGATGGGCTAGAGCCGCCTCTCTAAGTTTTCCATTCCTGAAGTTTTCAATCATCCTTTGCATTTCATTTCCGATAACATGAGAAGCAACTGAGATCACTCCTGTACCGCCAATCGATAATACTGGTAAGGTTAACCCATCGTCTCCACTGTACAATGAAAAATCGTCAGGTGTTTGGCTTATGATTTCTGTCATGGCATCTAAATTGCCGCTTGCATCTTTAATGGAGACAATGTTGGGGATCTGTGCCAGGCGAACAACTGTCTCAACAGACATATTGACCACGCTTCGCCCTGGTATATTATAAAGCATGACCGGTAATGACGTGGACTCAGCAATCGCTTTAAAGTGTTGATATAAACCCTCTTGCGACGGCTTGTTGTAGTAAGGGACAACGAGCATAATGCCATCGACTCCTGCTTCCTCTGCAAGCTTCGTCAAATGAATAGAGGCTCTCGTGTTATTGGAGCCGGTACCAGCAATAACAGGAACTCTTCCATTTACAACTTCGACGACAAACTTAAATAACTCAACTTTCTCTTCCGTCGTTAACGTAGGGGATTCTCCGGTTGTGCCCGCTACCACTAAGCCGTCCGTGCCATTGTTAATTAAATAATTAATTAAGTTTTCTGTAGCATGAAAATCAATCTCACCATTTTGTTCAAATGGGGTTACCATAGCAGTTAAAATTTGTCCGAAATTCATTGCTTCTCCACATCCTTTATTATTTTTATACAATAGAGGGAGAAGGGCGGTTGGTAGTTAACGCAAAAAAGCAGCAACGAGGCTTCGCTGCTGCAGTAGAAACAATTAGGTGAAAAATTATTTCTGTGCGTAAGATAGCCCTCCATATAGTTTCCTATATGACAATTCTGTATTTATTCAATAACAGAACCAGCTTCAAGAAAAATGAGATTCTTTCGGCTTCGGCAAATTCCCCTTTTCGCAATCGTCATTGGACCTCATTATCCTCATATTGCGTACTCATGGTCTTTGCGCCTCTATCCTTACTTCAAAAAAGTATTGAAATAAGTAAATATGTAATTATATTATACAATATCAGCTTTTCTATTTGATTGCAAGGATAAGTGAGAGCTGTCTTCAAGTGTTTTAATGTAATAGAGTGGTAGGGGAAAATTATCATAGCCAGTAATGGGTTTGACTTTATTTAAATGTAAAATCAATTAAGATTCCAATCCATTTATAAAGTTGAATACGTTCATATCAAAGGTATACAAAAGCTAAAGGAAATTGCCCGTGCAGAGGGTCTAATCCTTAGAAGAATTAAAAAATAAGTGAAAGGGATTCTTGGGTGTAGTGACGAAATTACTCTCTATTTTATTTTTTAAGAAATTCTTCGATTTGGTTCAATAAGTATTCTTCCTTCTACAGTCTGCGACAAGTTGAAAATGTCGCCCACAGCCCTTTTATCAAAAATTCTTTGCCCAATACTTAATAAAAGTTTTTTAAGGCTTCTTTGGAGGTGGTGATTGAATATCCTCTTTTTTATTTTAAATTCATAGGTGTATCCTAATGAAGCGTTGTGTAATTCTCCCACATCAAGCTTAGCGCAGGAGAGACAATTTAAATAAAATAAAAGAAAACAGGATGGCTGAAGAAGAACCTGTCCAATTCACCCTTTACTTCGTTTTTTATGATAGTTGGCAGTAGACGGTATTTGCCGGGATGATTACTAAAAATAATGTCTTTTGAAAGAACAGGAACCCATGTAAAACTTCAATCGAAATGTGAGGGGGTATAAAGAGTGATGATTTATTTATTGATAGTAGCGGTTGTATTATTTACTCTCATCTTTTTGTTTATGAAACTAAATCCGGTATTTGGCGGAAATCCAAGCAAGGTGCAAAGGGAAGCATATAGTCAGTTGGATAATTACGTGGATGGCAAGTTTATTAACCAAATCCCAGCAAAGCTGAGTATGAGTGCATCTGATTATTTATCCATGATGAGGGAGAATATGTCAGGTAAGGCCGAACGTCATCCTGCTGGTCTAATTCCTGTCTCAATGATTAATTGGAATAAAATCAATAGTGAAGAAGACAGCCTAACATGGTTTGGACATTCTGCTTTTTTGCTGAATATCGATAACAAGAAAGTACTCGTAGATCCGATGTTAGGTCCCATCGCTTCACCTGTTCCTTTTGCAGGAAGCAAACGGTATAGCCAAAATACACTGGATATTATTGATGAGCTGCCGCCTATTGATGCGATGTTTATTACACACGATCATTACGATCACTTAGACTATCCGTCCATCTTAAAGTTAAAGAGCAAGGTTGAACATTTTTTCGTTCCTCTCGGCGTCGATGCCCACTTGATTCGGTGGGGAGTGGAAAAAGAGAAAATTACAGTGCTAAATTGGTGGGATGAGATCCAATTCCGCGGTTTAACCATTGTGTTGACTCCATCCAAACACTTTTCCGGAAGGGGAATTGCTAATCGAGATACGACTCTATGGGGGGGCTGGATCATTCTCGGAAAGCAGACACGCTTCTTTACGAGTGGAGATGGAGGATATGATGCCCATTTTAAAGAAATAGGAGAAAAATACGGACCTTTTGATATGGCATTAATTGAAGGCGGTCAATATGATAGGCGCTGGCCTTGGGCTCATATGACACCAGAAGAATCTATCCAGGCTAGCATAGACATAAAGAGCAAGCGAATGATGTTAATTCACTGGGGAGCTTTTACCCTTGCTTATCATGGCTGGACGGAACCGATAGAACGAGCCTTAACAGCAGCTGAAAAGGCCCAAATTAGTATAGTTGCTCCCAAAATTGGTGAAACCATCCCTCTAGATGGCGAACTCTCTATTTCTCATTTATCCTGGTGGAATAATATATCGGGATAGATTTTAGTACGGCTTTTTGAAGAAGGGAGTGGTGTACACGTTAAGAGCCTGCACTTGAAGAGTGCAGGCTTTTTTCACTAATTGAGTCAAATGAGGGGTGGCAAGGTCTATTTTTAACTTATGAAAGTAAAATAGTTTTCATATTTACATCACTTCTGGCTGAGGGAATTTATTCTGTTCCTCCCATTCACTACGTAGAAGCGCCATCTCAATATTATCCCAATATTCATCTTTAAACCTACATACCTGACGTTGAATTCCTTCTTTTTTAAAACCAAAATTTTCATAGCAGGCGATAGCCGCTTTATTAAAATTAAACACGCCGAGACTCACCCGGTTTAATAGTAATTCATTAAAGGCTAAGTGAAGAATCTTTTGAAAAAGCTGATTGGCAATTCCTTTGCCCCGGTGTTCTTTATAAACAAGTACGTAGCTGATTCTTCCTATCTGGTGTACCTGGTTAATTTCTCTTAATGCAATGTGACCAACAACTTCATTGCTTATCGAATCTACGGCTTTATAAATATAGCTGCCTTTTTGGCCTTCCATCTCAACGTATTCGCTAAGCTGCTCTTTTGTTAATGGATACTGATAGGTTCGTCCTGACCATTGCATCATTAGTCGTTCGGAATCAATCTCTCGGATAAGCCCCTCAAAATCTTTTTCTGTGAACGTTTTTAAATGGATCACTGTGTGGCTCCTTTTCTATTTTTTATTTACAGTGGTATGAGTATCCTAATTAAGCCACTCGAAAACCACATTTGTCCCTTTACTTTTAAAATTTTTCTTTGCACTTTCTTTTCACTGTTTTTATTGAAACTTACTTTTTGTTTGAGTAACAAATTTTTCAATGAATCTCATTAATACGGGATAAACACAAGTCCTCAGCGATGGCTATGTCAGAGTGTTGGATAGATAAAGTTAATTAAGTGGTCCATCCTTAGATTTTATCATTTTGATCTTCTTGTGCATGCCCCTCTGTAAAATTAATGAAAAATTTTTAATTGACAAAAAAGTGAGTATAATTCAAAATACTAAATATAATTCAATATATTGAATTTTTTGAGAGGATGATCCTTAGATAATGGACCATATTCATGAAGAAATTAAAAGATTACGTTTGGATCGTAAATTAACATTAAAAGAACTGAGCGAAAAAACAAATTTATCAACTGGTTTTTTGTCTATGATTGAACGTGGTTCGTCTTCGTTGACAATCACTTCATTGAAGAAAATTGCTGATGCATTCGATGTGGATATATCATATTTTTTTGATAAACCTATCAATCACACAAAATTTTATGTGAAGAAAAGTGATCAGAAAAAGTTTCGTATTGAAGGCTCAGAGACTGCCTATGTCCGGCTTAGTGGCAATTTTTCAAGCAGAGCACTGGAACCGCTTGTTGTGACACTTCAGCCTAAGCAGCAGAAAGACTACGATTACAGTCATGCTGGGGAAGAGTTTTACTACGTATTAAAAGGTCTAGTTCGATTCAATGTGGATGGCGAAGAATTTGATGTCGCTGAAGGAGAATCGATTCATTTTCCTTCCCAAATCCCACATGATTATGAAAACCCTTTAGAGGAAGAATCCATCTTATTATGTGTGCTCACACCTATTCTTTTTTAACCTTTTGAAACACTTTTATATTCAGGCGATGACATGTTGCATTTAAATATAAGAAAACTTCGGTATGCCACCTTTAGAACCGGTGGCGATCCGCTGGATTTCTCTTAAAACAAATAGTAAGAGGTGAAACAGTGATGAGAGTAGCAACAGATGTTGGAGGAACATTTACGGATCTTGTGTACATGAAGGGAAATGGTGAGATAGGGTTTTCAAAAAGCAGTACAACACCACCCCGCTTTGAAGAGGGGGTGCTCAATGTTTTAAATGAGAGCCGGCTTGCTTTGGAAGAGATCGAAACATTTATTCATGGAACGACTGTTATTATTAATGCATTAACGGAGCGAAAAGGAGTGAAGACAGGGCTTATCACGACGAAAGGCTTTCGTGATGTGCTGGAAATTGCTCGAGGAAATCGCCCTGATTTATTTAATGTACGCTACCAGAAACCAGCGCCTATTGTGCCTCGCTATTTGAGAAAAGAAGTAGAGGAGCGTTTGAATCATAAAGGGGAGGTCATCACACCGATAAATAAAGAACAACTGAAGAAAATTATCATGGAATTTAAAAAGGAAGAAGTGAAAGCGGTTGCTATTGCGTTTTTGCATTCCTATCGTAATCCTGTTCATGAAAAAGAAGCAGCAGAAATGATTAAAGAGATTTGGCCGGAAGTTTCCATAACTGCCTCGTATGAACTGACGAAAGAATGGCGTGAATACGAACGGACAAATACAGCAGTTATGAATTCATTTGTTAAGCCCATTGCTTCTTCTTATATCAATCGTTTAGAGGAAAAACTAGCGGACAAAAAGGTTACATCCAAAAAGTATATCATGCAGTCAAATGGAGGAACGACGACCTTTAGTTTAGCTAAAGAGGCTCCCATTAACATGGTGGAATCAGGGCCTGTGGCAGGCGTTTTTGGTTCTGCCATTTTAGGAAAGATTATTGGAGAAGAAAATTTGATTGCATTTGATGTGGGAGGAACAACGGCGAAATGTTCGTTAATCGAAAATGGAAATGTTAAAGTCTCCACGGATTACCATATTGAAAAAACAGACAGATGGGCAGGATACCCTCTTAAGGTCCCTGTTGTGGATATTGTAGAAATTGGCAATGGCGGGGGCTCCATTGCGTGGGTTGACCCTGTTGGATCGTTACGAGTCGGTCCGCACTCAGCAGGATCAGTCCCAGGTCCAGTCGCCTACGGACAAGGGGGAGAAGAGCCAACCATAACCGATGCGAATTTGATTACAGGCCGACTTTCCGCAAAGAACTTTTCTTACCCTGTAGATTTGCAAAGGGTAAGGGAAGTAATGGAAGAAAAAGTTGCGCGTCACTTTGATTTGCAAGTAGAAGAGGCAGCGTTGGGGATTATCCGCTTAGCCAACTCTAATATGCTGAACGCGTTAAAACTCATCTCAGTACGCAAAGGGTATGATCCACGTGATTTTGCCATGGTGGCATTTGGGGGAGGAGGTCCGCTGCATGCTACTTTTCTAGCCAAAGAGCTCGGAATCCGTAAAGTAGTTGTTCCTGTGGCATCCGCTGTTTTTTCCGCATGGGGTATGTTGATGACAGATTTACGGCAGGATTTCGTTAAAACCTATGTTGAACGACTGGATCACATCAACTTAAATGAAATGAATAAAGAGTGGGAACTATTGGAAGAACAGGCTATTAAACAATATACGCAAGAAGGAATGAACGAAGCAAGTATTGTTTTTTCAAAATATGCTGACATGAGGTACGTGGGTCAAGAGCATACAGTAAAAGTTCCTTTGCCAGCCATAGAATGGAGTCCGGAAACCCTTCAGCAAATTATCACTTCATTCCATGAACTTCATGAAAAGTCTTATACATTTCAACTTCCGGAGGCGCAGGTTGAAGTCGTTAACCTTCACCTTATAGCTTTTAGTCAAGTAGAGAAACCGAAAATGAAGGAAATGAAACAAGCTGCAGATACACAGGCGCCATTGAAGGAGAGGCGAAAGGTTTATTATGAGGAAACGGGCTGGATGGAAACAAACATATATGATCGAAACGATTTAGCCCCAGGTATGAGAATTTCAGGGCCAGCGGTCATTGAGGATCTTATGTCTTCTATTCTTTTGTATCCATCACAGGATTTAGAGATAGATAGCTATGGAAATCTAGTGATTTACAATGGGGGAGCAGAACATGTATAAAACAAAAGTTGATCCATTCACATTGGAAATTGTAAAAGATTCGTTAACGGCTGTCGGAGAGGAAATGTTTTATACATTGGGCAGGACATCAATGAGCCCGATTATTTATGAAGTATTAGACTATGCTACAGGTCTTACAGATGCAAAAGGAGATTTATTAACACAAGGAAACGGCGTGGCTGGTTTTATTGGAATGCTTAGTTTCATGGTTAAAGAAACACTGAAAAAATTCCAACATAACTTAAATCCCGGTGATATTATCATCATTAATGATTCTTATAATGGAGGCGGCTCCCATTTGTCGGATGTGGGTCTTGTGATGCCTATCTTTTATGAAGGTGAGCTGGTTGCGTTTTCTGCAAATAAAGCACATTGGACCGAAGTAGGCGGAAAAGATCCCGGCTCATTTACAAACGATGCGACGGAAATTTATCAGGAGGGGCTGCAATTCCCTTGTGTAAAGCTATTTGAAAAAGGAAATGTAAATCAAGCGTTAGTAGATGTTATTCAGGCTAACGTAAGGCTGCCTGAACTTTCTCTCGGTGACATGTGGGCACAAATTGCTTCATTGAGAATTGGTGAAAAACGCTTCCATGAGTTGTGCGAAAAGTATGGAAAAGAAACTGTGCTGCAAACAACAAAGCATTTGTTAACGCAAGGTGAAATTATCTCCAAAAACGTTATTCAATCTCTTCCGAATGGTGAATATTATGCAGAGGATTATATTGATACAGATGGGCTCGGCAATGGCCCTTTTAAGGTTCAGGTAAAGGTAACAATTACAGATGAGGAATTCATATGTGATTTCCGTGGCAGTCATCCACAAGTACCTGGCCCAATCAATTGCTCCTATACCACTTTGGTTTCAGATGTGCGTACCGTGTTCTTAGCCATTACAAGTGACGACCAGCATATTAACGACGGTGTATTTCGCCCATTAAAAGTTATTACAGATCCTGGTTCCATTTTTTCTTGTGAACGGCCTGCTCCAATGTCTGTGTATTGGGAAAGTGGATCGATGGGAGGAGATCTTGTGTGGAAAGCTCTGTCTTCTGTCATTCCATCTAAGTTATCTGCCGGTCACTTTCTTTCTGTGTGTGCCGTAACCCTGTCTGGAAATCACCCAGATACCGATGAGCCATTTTTAATTGTTGAACCATCATTAGGCGGATGGGGGCAGGAAATGACCATGATGGCCAGAGAGGACAGTTTTGTATTGGAGATGGAGAAACATACAATGTACCGGTTGAAATAGCGGAAGCCCGCTACGGTGTAATGTTGGAGGAGTATTCGCTAAATACTGATGGAGAAGGGGCTGGTGAATTTATTGGTGGAGCCGGTGTCATTCGCTCCTACCAAGCTTTAACAGATGGCCAATTTGCAACGGTCACTTATGGCCGCCATCAATATGTGCCGTGGGGATTAAATGAAGGAAAAGATGGCTCTCCTAATAAATTTTATGTCATTAAGAACAATGGAGAGATGGATGGCCCGTATGGTGTTTATGCACGATATCCGTTAAATAAAGGCGATGTGCTGAAATTAATTACCGGAACGGGTGGCGGATATGGACATCCATTTGCCAGGGAGGTCAGCAAGGTGGTGGAGGATGTAAAGAATCAATACATTACTCTACAACAAGCGAAGGAAGTTTTTGGTGTAATTATTGATGAAGAAACACATCAATTTACTGGACTTTCATCTACCCGTAAAGAATGGGAGGACAACTCGGCAACAGACAATGAATAAAAGAACGAAAGAATTTAAATGTTGTTTTAGTGTCTGTTCTATCTGCTTATTTGGCAGATAGAACAGACATAGGTATACGGGTTTCAGTGTCTTTCATAACAACAAATAAGATAAAGGAGTGAAAGAGTAGATGAATGAAAGAGTCAGAAGAGACGTGGATCAACTTGTAAGAGTAGGAGAGCTTTTTAATCGCATGCCGCTTACTAAGAGCCACTTTTTTGTCGGTTTTGTCCTCTTTATTATTTCTGTGATTGAAGCATGGGAAATGATGTTAATCATTTTTATCAGCCCTAGTATTGCGAGTGATTTTCATTTGTCAGACCTGCAAATTGGCTCTCTCCTCGGCTCTATTTATTTAGGGATGATTCCCGGTGCCTATATGTGGGGAATTATTTCTGATAAAATAGGAAGAAGAAATTCCTTAATTTATAGTTTGCTTGGATTTAGTGTTCTTTCCATAACCAGTGCTTTTTCGGTGAATTTTGAAATGCTTTATGCTCTAAGGTTCACAGCTGGTCTGGCTCTAGGAGGGGTGATGGTAGCAGGATATCCTTATTTTGAAGAGATGCTTCCCGTTAAACAACGCGGAAAAGGTATTGTCTATCTTTCAGCGGGGTGGCCATTAGGAACATTAATGGCTCTAGGCATGACGGCACTTTTTTTAGAGAGAGATGGTTTAATTGGCGGTTGGCGTGCAGTTCTTATTTTAAGCTCGCTCGTTGGGCTGTGGACGTTACTATTAAGAAAAATCCCGGAATCTCCTTATTGGCTAGCGGGCAAAGGAAAGCAAAAAGAGGCAAAAGAAGCTATCGGTTATTTAAGTAATGGCCAGATTACACTCAAAGAGGAACAGTCACTATGGGTACAGCCGATTGAAAAGGGGAGCTACACCTCTATTTTTAAGAAGAAGCTGTTAAAGTTAACAACATACCAAACGCTCGTTAACTTTGCTTTCGCTTTTGGATATTGGGGCTTGTACACATGGCTTCCGACCTTGCTTGCTCAGCGCGGCTTAGCTTTATCTGAAAGCTTAACATTTCTTGCGTTATCTACCCTTTTTCAAATTCCGAGTTATCTAGTCGCCTCTTCCTTAACAGGGAGATACGGGCGGAAGAAGATCATGGTTATATTTGTCTTATTGACCGTCATTTGCGGATTTGGCTTTGCTTTTTCAGCAGGCATGATACAAATGTATAGTTTTTATTTTGGTCTATCGTTTTTCAGTCTAGGTGCATGGGGAGTTTGGAATGCCTGGTTTGGCGAAATTTATCCAACGAATTCCCGATCTTCAGGCTATAGCTTTGGTGCCGCTGCTCAACGCTGGGCTAATGCCTTTGCTCCATCCATTATTGGATTGGTTATTGGCATGGGCTGGGCCTTTGGACAGACAATCTCTTTTGTACAATCTTTCGTCGTTATCACGCTTATTATCATTTTATTTATCCCTGAAACAGAAGGAGAAATTTTGGAATAAAAGCGTACTTTCTCAAGTAGCAGGGTATGAGAGACTGATTTTGAATTCATTCAATGAGAACCTTGAAGATGTCAATCTGGGGGATAAATTAAATGAAGAAGAAAATACTTTTCATTGATCCGGTTTATAATGATGATTTCTGTGACGCTATTTCTGAATATTTAGATAACGAAAAGAAGTCGGATACAGATATAGAGGTCATTTCGTTGGGAAAGAAACCAGGCCCCGAACATTTAGAATATAGTTGCTATGAAATTATGGCCATGCCCGATATTGTTCGTATGGTGAAAGAAGCAGAAGAGAGCGGATATGATGCAGCCATTATAGGATGTTTTTATGATCCAGTGCTGCGAGCGTGCCGGGAAGTGGCAGAGAAGATGGTAGTCTCCGCTCCTGCAGAATCATCTCTTCATATCGCCTCAACTATTGGGGAGCATTTCTATTATTGTTGGTCGTCAAAAATGGATGCCAGAAATAAAAGAAACGATTCATAAATATGGATTTTTCGATAAAGTAGTTTCTATTAAACCTCTTGGGCTGGGCGTTCTTGATTTCCAAAAAGACCATGAGCAGACATTAAAAAGAATGCGCAGAGCTGCTATCGAGGCGGTTGAAAAAGATGGAGCTGATGTGATTGTTCTAGGATGTACCGCAGAATTAGGTTTTTTTAAAGAATTGCAAAATGAACTAGGTATACCAGTAATTGATGTAAGTTTAGCAGCATTTAAATATGCAGAATTCTTGGTTGATCTTAAACAAAATATGGACTGGACGCATAGCAAACGAGTGGGGTATCAATCACCTCCAAATGAAGAAATGGCAGCTTTTTGCTTATTTACAAATTAAATCCATGGCACAATCATTAACGGACATTGTGTTCGTAGTATCGGAAGGGAGAAATTTAAAGTTGCAGACGTTGCATTTACACGAAGTTGAAGACATATTATACGGGGCCTGTATTTATGGAACCGGTGGCGGCGGAAGCCTAGAGGAGGGGCTTAAGCTGGTGCGCAAGCTGTATGAAGCAGGAAAACAGGTGACAATCGCTGCCTTGGATGAAATACAAGATCATTGGCTGGTTGCTTCCCCTTATTATGTAGGATCAGTCGCCCCACCCTCCAAAGAGGTTTCCGAACGTTTAGAAAACCTTGCAACAAACAAAGAGAATGTCTCAACCATTGCAGCAAGGATGCTGCAGAAACACCAGAATGAACGGATTCAAGCCGTTATTGCAACTGAGTTAGGAGGGAACACCGCCTGGGCCATAGAAACGGCAGTAAACTTAGGCGTTCCACTGATAGATGCCGATCCGGCCGGGCGAGCTGTCCCTGATTTGGCTCATACAACTTTTAATATTTTCGATGTTTCCATTACCCCTTTTTCTTTAGCCAATAAATATGGAGACACACTAGTCGTTGAAACCGTTGCTAACCATAATCAGGCCGAACAAATTGCGCGTTCCTTTGCGACAATTTCGGGTAACTTTGCCGGAGTGTGCGACCATCCTATTAAAGGAGAGGTCTTAAAAAAGACAGTCATTCCGGGAACATTATCACAAGCGCAACGTGTAGGACGGGCTAGAAGGTTGGCGAATGACCAGCAAACTTCTCCTGTAGACGCCATTATTTCAGCTGGTGGTGGGAAACTCTTGATTGAAGGCACTGTTTCAAATGCCTCATGGGCAGATATAGGGGGATTTATTGAAGGGAGCATTACCGTGGAGTCTATAACTAGTGATAGTGAAATCCCTTCACTAAGCATTTGGTTTAGAAATGAATATATGATAGCTAAAAGTGGGGAAACGATCCTTTCCATTATTCCCGAGTTAATTATTGTTCTTGATAAAGAAACAGGAATGCCCATTCTTAATCCTAACTGTATAACAGGGATGGAGGTAGCCATAGGTACTTTTCCAGCACCCAAAGTGTGGGAGAGTGATAAAGGGTTGTCCATTTTTGGGCCTGAATATATTGGGTTGGATCGAGATGTCTATTTTGCAGTGCGAAAAGAAGGTCGCAATTTGGAGATTTAAAATATAATCCATAGAGTAAAGATGATCACAAGTGAACCTTTTGGAAATTTCATAGGGAATTCAAGCTTATGTCCAAATGAGGTAAATTTCATCCTTGTTATTCAGCGGTTGAAAGATCCATTTTTTGCGCCCAGAGCAAAATTATCCTCTCTTCTGTGTCTATAAGCTCCGTGATGCTTGCTGAATGAAAAAGGCTAAGAGGTTCATCCTCTTAGCCTCCATTTGTCGATGAACGATTTAAGGGTGAGCGGCATTTTATGTTGCAAGTGTCAGCGGCCAATAGTAGAACACAAAAGTAATCATGATAATGACAAGGCCGCTTACCATTAAATACATAGGATATCTTTTGGTAATCGCCATCTCTTCTTTTTCGTTCGGCTCGATCGGTCTCTTTAAAATATTCGCTTGGAAATTTCGCTCTTCTATTGAAATCCCCCCATATTTTGAGCCTATATACAGAGCCATCAGGCTTAAAATAACGCCAATAATTACAGGATTAAAGTAGACGGGAAGAGCGATGCCGAATTTATTCAAAAGTTCTCCAAATATGACTCCCGCAAAGCCTGTGATGATACTTGAGAGCGCCCCGGTTTTGGTTACTTTTTTGGAGAAGACGCTTGCGAACGCTACAGGTCCCCAGGAAGCGGCAAAGAGTGTGGCCGCAAAATAGCCGATCCACATAACAGAAGGCGGCTGCCAAATGCCGATCAGCAAAATGATGATGCTGACAATAATCATAGACAAGCGGCTGGCTCGCAGCAATTGTTTATCTGTATACTTCTTGTTCCTCGACTGCTCCATGATGTCCCTCGTAATGCTGCTGCCGATCAGTTGAAGAAAGCTTGCACAAGATGATAGAGCAGCTGCCATAATGCCGCTGACGATAATTATCCCTAACCATAAAGGCGTAGCATTCATGGCGGCCCAGATAAACACTTTTTCTGTAGGAACAATGTCGCTTTTGAGTGTGGTCACAGCGGCGATGCTAATATGGAGGAACAGGTAAATCGTAATGATTGAAATGGTTGCCCAGATACCAGAACGGATGGCTACGTGCTCATTCTTAGCCATTAAATATCGGCTGCTTTGCCAAGGGCTGATCGAGATAACGGCAGACCAGACCAAGCCTAATACAATTGCCCATGTTAACGCTTCCCAAGGCTCTCCCATATAAGCATTGGGACCGGTAATCCCATGCCAGCTTAATAAATCAGGCCGGTCCGGATTGGTAGCCGCTTTTACGATGGCTTCCGGGAACCCTCCTGCAGATTTAATGATAAAAGGCAAGGCTAAATAAGTAGCCAAGGAAAAGATGAAAAACATAATAGTGTCATTTACCATGACACCCTTTGCACCAGAAAGGGTAGTGAAGGAGGTATAGACAATCCACATAATTAGCAGAGCAAATGTGTAGGAGATGCCTGAGATTTCAGCAAGTAATACAGCAGCTCCCTGGGTAACGGCCACAAGATAAGCGGAGATTCCGATTATCGTGGTAATAGCCGCAGCCATTCTGACTTTATTTGATTGAAAACGGTTGCCAAAATATTCAGGAACGGTCAATGACTGACTTCTTCTCAGATAACGGCCAAAGAAGAATACACCGACTACATAACCAGTCGCATTAAAGATTACAAGTATTAACAATAAAATCGGATAGCCTTCATAAGAAAATCCTGCTTCTCCCATGAAAGACACCGTACTTAAAAAGGAAGCGACAAGCATGCCGGTGATCATTAAAGTTGAGCCGCTTCTCCCGGATACATAGTACTCTTCTGAATTCTTTACTTTTTTGGAAAGAACAATGCCGATAAGAACGTAAATAAGAAAAGAGCAGATAATACCGACTGTATAAATCAATTACATCCCCACCTTTTTATCCATCGTTTCCGTTTGATCCTGAAGCGGAGTTATGTCTTTTTCCATCTTAAGAATGAAGATTCTTGTAAGAAGGCCTAGAACGATTAGAGACCCTCCATATCCAAAGCAAAAAATCAATTCTCCCATTTCAACCACTCCCTTCGTTAAATGAAATCGATTAATATAATGCAATTCACATGCCAAATTCTAAAAATTCAGTAATTTTAATTCAGGCTATTGTAAATTGCGTAACTCATACTTTTGGAGCTTTCTCATGATTGTAGTCTGGTTCACTCCAAGAGCTTTAGCCATTTTTCTTGTCGTCTTATGCTGTTTCAATGCGTGAGAAAGAAGTTGTTTTTCCGTTTCCTCGACGGCTTTTTTCAAGGTGAGATGATTGAAGGGCAAATGGTGTTCATTATGGATCATATGTTTCATGGCTAAAGGGAGGTCTTCAAGATGGATGAGCGGCTTCTGCGCAGTTACGACTATTTGTTCAATAAAGTTCTCTAACTCCCTGACATTTCCTTTCCATTCTTGCAGTTGAATAAGCAATTTTGCATCTTCAGTGAGTTCGATCGGCCGGGAATAGATGTTGCTGAATTTTTCGAGAAAATAGTCAGCTAATAATGCGATATCCTGCTTTCGTTCTCTTAGAGGAGGAAGGCGCAGCGGTACAACGTGTAAGCGATAATACAAGTCCTGGCGGAATGTTTTTTCTTCAATCATTTGCAATAAATCTTTATTTGTAGCAGAGATAATACGGATGTTCACTTGCTTTTCAGTCGTGCCGCCTACTTTTTTAAACGTCTTATCCTGGACCAATTGTAATATTTTCACTTGCAGTCCTAACGGCATCTCGCCAATTTCATCTAGAAATAAAGTGCCTTCGTTTGCCATTTCCACAAGACCCGCTTTGCCACGCTTGTTTGCTCCTGTAAAGGCCCCTGCTTCATAACCGAATAACTCCGATTCCAGTAAGGTTTCAGGGATGGCGCCGCAGTTGACTTGGACAAATGGTTTGTCTTTTCTGGGGCTGTGCTCATGAATGATTTTAGCCAGGACGCCCTTGCCTACACCCGATTCACCATGAATGAAAATAGAGGAATCTGTTGGCGCAACTCTTTCAGCTAGTTGAAGGGTAGAAATCATGTTTTGAGATTGTGTGATAAATTTTTGGGAACCAATCGTTCTTTGTGTGATCGGCGCGCTCTGATCCTGTTGGGCAGACTGCTTTTCCATTAACTGCCTCTTCATTTCTACAAGCTCTGAGATATCCCGTGAATTGCACACAATTCTGTATAATTTTCCTTCCTCGTCGAAAACGGGCGTCGCCGTGGCAAGAACGGTTTTTCCACTCGGATATTCTTGTTCTACAGAATGAATGGTATGTGTAGCCATGGTTTTCAAGGTAACTGAATTGGTGATGATGCCTTTGTCCACCAACTCATGAATATTTCTGTTGATAAATGCTTCCGGAGGAAGGCCCGTAAAATGCTTGCATGATTCGCTTACAAATAATACATTGCCTTTCTCATCTGTTACAAAAATTTCATCGTAAGTGGAATTTAATATTTGAGTAAATTCCTTGTTCTTTCTTAAAGCGATTTCCAGCTGTTCATGAAGTGATTGGTTGATCCCCAGCAAGCCATTGATTTTTTGTTGGTATTTCCATTCTCTTACTTCAGAGGCTGTATAGCATATGTATTGGCCTTCACCCTCCATAATGAAGAAATCGTAGTGATACGGATCATTTTCGCTTATCTCAGTTAATGAAGAGATCCTTAAAAAACGGAGGCTAATACAATTCTCAACTAGCTCATTTTTTCCTTCTGCTCTCTTTTTCCAAACACAGTTATCATCCAGCACACCCACCAAATAATTTAGTTTATCCACGACTAGAATAGGCCCCTGCTGAAACGGCAGCCAATTTTCCAATTCCTTTATGCGAATATGAGAGAAGACAGAAACTGCTTGTTTATTTTTTATATCCATCCTATTGCCACTCCTTTGCTTAAAATTGAACCTTTTTTGCATCAGAATTTGCTGTTTTTTTACGAGAGGGAAGTTTCTGCTGAATATATATCAAGGCATTAAGTGATATGAACCTTTTTTGCAACAATGGTGCAGAAAAGGTTCAGTATAATCTTCATTATAAGGGATAAGGTGTTTAATAGTAAGAATATTTCGTCTGCAATAGTCGGTCTCGAAGCGAATTTTGACCCTCTCTCAATGAAAAACAGTTGGTATGATTTTTGCTTATTAAAAGACAAAAGCCTAGTTTAGGAGTGAGGAATATGACACAATTTAAGCACCTATTCAGCCCAGTAACCATTGGCTGTATGGAATTGCCAAACAGAATATTAAGCACAGCTCATCAGACGAATCATGTGGTCAATGGTATCCCCACCTCTGATATGACAGCCTATCATGTGGCAAGAGCAAGAGGGGGAGCAGGACTGCTGATTCTGGAGGCTGCCGCTGTTCACTCATCAGGAATGCTGACCACTCATACCATTGCCGGATATGACAACAAGGTGGTCCCTGCTTATTTAGCACTGACAAAAGAAGTTCACAAATACGGAACGAAGGTGGTCCAGCAGCTGTTCCATGGAGGAAGAGAGGTGGTCTCCAGCGATTATCGAAGCCCGGCTTGGGCACCGTCTGCTGTTCCGAGTTTGCGATTTGGTACAATGCCAAGACCAATGAGCGTGGAAGAGATTCAAGAAGTGATTGAAGGCTTTGCTATTTCAGCGAGGTTAGCAAAAGAGGGAGGAATGGATGGAGTAGAAGTTTGCTGTTCACATGGATACCTTCCTGCACAGTTCTGGTCAGAACATGCAAATCATCGAACGGATGAATACGGAGGTTCTTTTGAAAATAGGATGCGGTTCATTGTTGAAGTAATGCAGCGTGTGTGGGAGGAAGTAGGCAATGATTTCACTGTCGGCATACGGATGAGCGCAGATGAAATGACGATGGATGGTACAGACGTTAAAGATGCTGTGAAAATCGTAGGATATCTGGTCGATCAAGTAAGGGTAGACTTTGTGAACGTGACGGCAGGGGATTCCAGCACATATGCCGGCTCAACGCACATTGTGCCTCCGTCGCCTATGAAACATGCATACGTTTCTCCGCAAGCGTTCAACATACGGATGGCTGGTGCTGTTCCCGTATTCGTCGGATCCCGTATAGTTGACCCTGTTGAAGCTGAGCAAATTGTGGCGAAAGGGAAAGCGGATGTCGTAGGAATGACGAGAGCATTAATCGTTGACCCGGAAATGCCGAATAAAGCCAAGTCAGGAAATCACCATTTAATAGATGCCTGCCTTGGTTGCCTTCAAGCTTGCATAGGACATTATCATAAAGGACTGCCTATCGGCTGTGTGCAAAACCCGTCAACCGGAAAAGAAGCAGAGGTTCAAGCCCTGGAAGAAAGTCTTCGAGAGAAAAAGAAAGTAATGGTCATAGGGGCCGGTCCGGCTGGTTTGAAAGCAGCGTTAACGCTAGACGAGCTGGGGCATGAAGTCATATTGGCTGATAAGTGTGAGGAGGCCGGTGGGCTATTGCATGCATTAAAACGTGCACCGATGAGAAAAGAATTAGCTGAAACGATGCTTGATAATTATAGAAGAAAGCTGCTAAACAGCAGCGTGCAGCTGAAGCTTGGATGGGACGTAGGACCAGAAGAGGTTCTAAATACGGCACCGGACGCTATTTTATGTGCCAGTGGTTCAAGGCCATTCATCCCTAAAATTCCTGGAATCCATGATCCGAGAGTAAAGACAGTCGATGAGCTTTTTAATAATCAACATAAAGAAATCGGGGAGAATGTATTAGTCTTTGACTTCGGAGGAGATTGGCCTGGAATGGAAGCAGCCATTTATCTGGCAGAAAAAGGTCATCAAGTGACATTGATTTCATCGAAGCTTTACATTGGGGAAGAGGTTCATCAATATTTGCGGAATGAATACTTGAAAAAACTGTATCAACTAAAGATTAACATGATCACGCACCATGATCTGGGGGAGATAAGGAACAATCAAGCCATCATCCGGAACTTATTCTCATACGAGAAAGAAACAATGGAGAATTGGGACTCTATTATTCTGTCGCTTGGCCGTGTCCCGAATGTAGAGCTATATAACAGCATTAAAAATTTGAATTTGGAAGTTTATCAAATAGGGGATTGCTTAGCTCCAAGAACGTTAGAAGAAGCTACCTATGAGGGATTTATGACATCGTTACAAATTGGCATTCAGGAAGAAATTAAAATATAGGAAGAAAGAGTGTACCCCGAAGCATAGCTTCGGGGTACACTCTTTCTGTAGAGGCGGCCATTTAAAGCTAACTATTGTTCGATGGTATAGCTACGCAGTTTAACTTAATGGCTCTGTTAAAGCTAAATGTTGTTTTTTAATCGTTGATTGTAACGGAAATCTCCCGCCTGCAGTGAAAATCAACACTCAAGTATAACAGAGCCAGCTTAATAAGTGGTTTATCCAGACCGAGGGCTAAACTTACGAATATAGTTAGCAATTTTGAAAAGATACACCCGGAGAGGATTGTGCACCTGCAGACGAGAATAGAATAATAATTTTAATAAGGATTTAGAGTTCTAATGAGAAATGTTTTCAAATTGATTGTTGAGAAGGAGAGCATAAATTATAATGGAAGTAAAGATTAAATTACCTATATTATAAGTGAGCTGATTCCATGATGAATGTGCAAGAAATGATTGATATTGATTTTTTGCAGAAGGTGCAGGATACATTTGCAAAAGCAACTGGGTTCGCTGCTGTAACGGTCGATTTTCGTGGAAATCCTATAACAAAATATAGTAATTTTTCTCCTTTTTGCAGTCTTGTCCGTCAAGACCCGCGGTTTGTGGATTCATGTCTGAAATGTGATGCTTATGGCGGATTAGAAGCGGCAAGAAGAGAGAAGCCTCATGTATATCATTGTCATGCCGGATTGGTTGATTTTGCTGTTCCTATTATTGTAAAGGGGAAGCTGGTAGGTTCTATGCTTGCGGGTCAGGTAACACTGCATGAACTTGATAATGGAAAGCTTTCTTCTATCACGAATGATCGTTCTTCCTGGGAGGAGAATGAGGAGATTGCAAGGGAGTATGCAAATATTCCGTCCAAATCCTATGAGAAAATCTATGCGGCAGCTGAGATGATGTTTTATGTTATCAACAACATGTTCGAAAAAGATATGAGGCATTATGTGAAGGAAGAATGGAATGAGAAAAAACATCAAATGATTGATCAGTTGAAAGTACAAGCAAATTTGGAACAAGAATTAACAGAAAAACACAATCAACCGTCCCATTCGTTTATAGACCCTCACTTTTTATTTACTGCTATGAATACACTGTCGTGTTTAGCCATTATAGAAAAGGCACCACAAACACAGGATACGATTTTAACCCTCACTGCTATGATGAACTATATGCTAACAACAAATGAGAGTCGTTTTGTCCCATTGGGGGAGGAAATGGATTATATTGAGCAATATGTAAAGCTGCAAAATGTAAGATTTAAAGCTGAGCTGTATGTTCTTATGGATATTCCTGAAGAGCATCAATCTATTTTTATCCCCTCCTTTATTCTCTACTCTATTATCAATCAGGCCATTCAACATAAAATAGAATCTAAAATGGGACATGGAAAGATTGTGATTAAGGGATATGTATATGGCGATGATTTCATTATAGAAGTTTCCGATCATGGGATGAGCTTCTCAAAAGAGCAATTAGCTGATCTTTACGACGTTTCACATTATGGAAGAAACTATATATTGACGGCTCATCCAAATCCGGAGGGAGGGACAACGGTTAAGGTAAGAATTCCAAATGATGGGGTGGAGGGTTCGTATCGTGTATAAAGTACTTCTCTTAGATAACGAAGACTTGATGAGAGAAACCTTAAGATGTATTTTGGATGAGTTAGAAGAGATAACCGTCATTGGTGAGGCGGCTTCAACCGACGAAGCTCTCACATGGATTAATGTTGGGGACCCTGATATTATTTTCCTTAGTATAGATAATCCCAAAATAAATATTCAGAATTTATGTAATTATTTGAAAAGTGACTCGCGTAAACATCGTGTAGTTCTACTAATGGGTATTGATTCTTTCAGTAACCGGAATAAGCGGGTAAAAATAAAAGCGGATGGCTTCATAAGAAAGCCTATCAGCAAACAACATATCATCAAAAGTATTGGTCAACATGTACCTGTACATAGCAGCGGCAGAAAGAGTTTAGAAGAGATGATCGATGAATTCGTATCAGCGGTTTTTCAAAACGATGTTAGAAGTATAAAGAATGAGTGGAAAAATCTGGAACAACTGCTTATTTCATCATGCAGCCACGATGTAAATAGTATGGGTTCGATTGTAGAAACAATAGTCGAGAAATTAGAAATTCTTTCTTATAAAGAAGGGTTATTCACTGGCAAAGAAATAAAATGGAAAGAAAAAACGAGATGCGTAGATAAATATACATTAGAAAGTACAATGTTCGATCTTCTGGAAGAGCTATTTGCCGAAATGATCGAATATAAGCCTACCCGCAAGAAGAAAGAGATTCAATCAGCCCTCCATTATATTGAAAATAACTTTCATAAGGGAGTGACACTAGAAGAGGTGGCTTCTCATGTTCACTTAAGTCCATTCTATCTCAGCAAGCTTTTTAAGAAGGAACTAAATGTGAACTTTGTGAGTTACGTAACGGAGAGGAAAATGGAGAGGGCGAAAGAACTTCTCCAATCGACGGATATGCCGGTTTTAAATATTGCATTAGAACTAAACTATCAAGAGCCTAATTATTTTAGCAAGGTATTTAAAAAAGTAACAGGTATGACCCCATCAGATTTTAGGAAGACAAAGGAAAAAAGAGGAAATGACGCATTAAGAAAGCACCACCATATTCAAAATGGAAAATGGTATATATAAAAAGCAAATCCCTTCAGCCTGCATGTATTGGACGAAGGGATTGCTTTTTGTCTTGGGGAATCACGAAAATAATTAAATATAACAATAAATTACATGATTACAGCAAAAAAATTTCTTTTATATTTACTTGTTCAGTTCCTCAAAAATCAAAAGCAAAAATATATCTGAATATTGCAACTATTTTCACTTAGAGAGCAAGAACCTACAGCAAGTGCGGACAGTATTTTAGATATAGTAATTGTAAGCGTTATCGGCGAGGGAGTTAAGAAATAAAACCTCTTGATAGTTGCATGAAAAAATGGGGCTAAGGAGGGTTCGATATGCTTAAGGAAGCATTAGGAATGGTGGAAACAAGAGGTTTGATTAGCGCAATTGAAGCGGCAGATGCAATGGTTAAATCAGCAAACGTTACGCTGATGGGCTATCAAAAAATTGGATCAGGTCTTATTACTGTGATGGTTAGGGGCGATGTCGGAGCGATAAAGGCAGCAACGGATGCAGGGGCTGCTGCTGCAGAAAAAGTAGGTGAAGTCATATCTGTACACGTCATACCAAGACCGCATACAGAAATAGAAGGCATTTTACCTAAGGATGAACAAGAAAGAGTGGAGGGGAAGGTTAAGTGATGAGAGAGCAATTAATTGAAAAAATTATGGAAGAGGTAATAAAAAAGGTCGATACGCCAAAGGCAGATGAAGCGCGAAAAAAAGAAGAAAAGAAGTATAGCAGCTTAACTGAATTCGTTGGTACAGGCATCGGTGACTCTATTGGTTTGGTGATTGCGAATGTAGACAACAGCATTCATGAAGCGATGAATCTTGATAAGAAATACCGTTCGATTGGTATTTTAGGTGCTCGTACGGGAGCAGGTCCGCAAATTATGGCAGCGGATGAAGCGGTGAAAGCAACAAATACAGAAATTTTAGCGGTAGAACTGGCACGTGATACGAAGGGCGGGGCAGGTCATGGCAGCTTGATTATTTTTGGAGCGGAGGATGTAGCGGATGCACGTCGAGCGGTAGAAGTGGCCCTTAAAGAGCTGGACCGGACGTTTGGTGATGTGTATGCCAATGAAGCAGGCCACATTGAACTTCAATATACGGCACGTGCAAGCTATGCGTGTGAAACAGCATTTAATGCGCCAGTTGGCAAGTCCTTTGGATTGGTTGTTGGTGCGCCGGCTGCTATTGGGATTGTACTGGCAGATACAGTGGTGAAAGCGGCGAATGTGGATGTTATTAGCTACAGCTCTCCTGCTAAAGGGACGAGCTTTACCAATGAAGTGATTTTAACATTTAGCGGTGATTCAGGAGCCGTTCGTCAGGCATTAATTACCGCAAGAGAAGCAGGGGTTGAGTTGTTAGGAACACTTGGAGATACAGCTGTTTCTACGACAGTTCCCTATATTTGAAAGAAGATCCGTCTTTGAAAGGAGAGGAAAATATGAAATCAAAACGTTTTGAAGTATTAGCAGCGCGACCAGTGAATCAAGACGGCTTCGTGGCCGAATGGCCGGAAGTAGGATTGATCGCTATGGATGGACCAAATGATCCCAAACCTAGCATCAAAATTGAAAATGGCCAAGTGATAGAACTAGACGGAAAAAAGCGTGAGGAATTTGACTTCATTGATCATTTCATCGCTAATCACAGCATTAATATCGAAAAAGCGGAAGAAGCTATGGCGATTGACTCTCTAGAGATTTCAAGAATGCTCGTAGACATTCATGTACCAAGAGAAGCTATCATTCCTTTGACTACAGCCATCACGCCGGCAAAAATCTGTGAAGTCGTTGGAAGAATGAATGTCGTTGAAATGATGATGGCTCTTCAAAAAATGAGGGCAAGAAAAACACCTTCAAACCAGTGCCATGTGACAAGTGTAAAAGACAATCCTGTCCAGATTGCGGCAGATGCGGCAGAGGCCGCAGTTAGAGGATTTGATGAAATGGAGACGACTGTTGGTATCCTTCGTTACTACCCATTTAATGCATTAAGCCTATTGGTTGGTTCCCAAACGGGGCGTGGCGGAATTTTAACTCAGTGTTCGGTAGAAGAAGCGACAGAGCTTCAGCTCGGAATGAGAGGATTAACTAGTTATGCAGAGACTGTATCTGTATATGGAACCGAGCAAGTATTCATAGACGGAGATGATACCCCATTTTCTAAAGCATTCCTTACCTCTGCTTATGCTTCCCGCGGGTTAAAAATGCGTTTCACTTCAGGCACAGGCTCGGAAGTACAGATGGGATATGCGGAAGGAAAGTCGATGCTTTATTTAGAAGCCCGCTGTGTTTTCATAACGAAAGGAGCAGGAGCTCAAGGTTTGCAAAATGGTTCAATCAGCTGTATTGGTGTTCCGGGAGGCGTGCCATCAGGTATACGGGCAGTATTAGCTGAAAATTTGTTTACGACCATGCTCGATATGGAAGTCGCTTCAGGAAACGACCAGACATTCTCCCACTCTGACATTAGAAGAACGGCTCGCACGCTGATGCAAATGCTTCCTGGCACGGACTTTATTTTTTCTGGCTATAGCTCCGTTCCGAACTACGACAATATGTTTGCGGGTTCCAATTTTGATGCGGAAGACTTTGATGATTACAACGTATTGCAACGCGATTTAAAAGTAGACGGCGGATTGCGCCCAGTTACCGAAGAGGAAGTCGTTGCTATTCGCAATAAAGCGGCGAAAGCTTTGCAGGCAGTGTTTGAAGAGTTGGGCCTCCCTGCTATTACTGATGAAGAAGTAGAAGCAGCCACTTATGCACATGGAAGTAAAGACATGCCGGAGCGCAATGTGATCGAAGATTTACGAGCTGCTGAAAATATGATGAAACAAGCCGTTAATGGACTTGATGTCGTAAGGGCGTTAAGCAAACACGGTTTCGAAGATGTGGCTCAAAATCTTTTAAATATGTTAAAGCAACGTGTATCCGGAGATTATTTGCATACATCAGCTATTATTGATGAAGACTTTAACGTTATCAGCGCGGTGAATGACGTCAACGATTATACGGGACCGGGAACAGGATACCGAATAAGTGACGAAAGATGGGAGGAAATCAAAAACATTCCTCGAGCCATCAGCCCGGAAGATGTGAATTAAGAATGAAGAGAGGTGGAGAGAGATGGCTATTAATGAACAGATCATCCGTGAAGTAATTGAAGAAGTATTACAGAGCTTCAATAAGGAAGAGAAACAAAAGCAAAAGATAGAAGGCGAGCAAGAGCTTCCTGTTGAACAGTCAGACTTCCAAGCGGCCCATTTGAAGGAATTAGAGCTGATCGAAAAAGATGTAGCTGTACCAGGACTAAGAAAAGATGAAGTAGTCATTGCTCTTACGGCAGCTTTCGGCATCCATCAAACAAAAAGCATCGTAGGCATTCCACATAATGAATTGTTAAGAGAAGTGATTGCCGGCATAGAAGAAGAGGGGCTAACAGCTCGAATCGTTCGAGTCCATCGTACATCCGATGTCGGGTTTGTGGCACATGAGGGAGCTAAGCTAAGCGGATCTGGGATAGGCATCGGCATTCAATCAAAAGGAACAACAGTCATTCATCAAAAAGATCTTCAGCCATTAAATAATTTAGAACTGTTCCCCCAGGCACCTTTACTGGATTTAGAGACATTTCGTTTGATCGGAAAGAACGCTGCCAAATATGCGAAAGGAGAATCGCCAAATCCAGTACCCACAAGAAATGACCAAATGGCACGGCCGAAATATCAGGCTATTGCAGCATTGCTTCATATTAAAGAAACCCAATATGTTGATCCAAACAAAAAACCAATGGAATTACAAGTTACTTTTCATTAAGTGGAGGTAAATAGGATGAACCAACAACTCATTGAGCAGATTGTCAAAGAAGTGATGTTGTCTATAAGCGAAGCAAAAGAAATGGGTGAAGAAACAGCGGTAGCTGTCGCTGAACCAAAACCAGCTTTGGAGTCCGTATCGAAAGAAGATTATCCATTAGCAAAGAAACGGCCGGAGCTGATTAAAACGCCAACAGGAAAAACATTAGATAATATTACGCTGCAAGAGGTTCTTGGTGGAGCTGTAAAACCAGAAGATGTACGGATTTCCCCTGAAACATTAGAATTGCAAGCCCAGGTGGCAGAGTCTGTAGGGAGAGAGCCGTTTGCGCGGAACCTTCGCAGGGCAGCTGAGCTAATCACTGTTCCAGATGATAGAATCCTAGAGATTTATAATGCTTTACGGCCATATCGTTCAACGAAGGAGGAGCTCTTAGCTATCGCAGATGAACTGGAACATCAGTATAGCGCAAAAATAAATGCACATTTAGTTCGGGAGTCTGCAAAAGTATATGAATTGCGAGACAGATTGAAAAAGAATTAACTCTTTCGTCGTGTTGGGAGGTAAAGGAATGAAACTGGTTGCAGGCGTGGATATTGGAAATGCCACTACAGAGGTAGCGATTGCGGCTGTAACGGATGATCATCAAGTAACGGTTCTAACAAGCGGATTTGTAAAAACAACTGGGATCAAGGGAACACGCCAGAACATTCATGGTGTTCTTGATACAATGAGAAACACTCTTTCTGAGATTGATCGAACAATAGCTGATTTAAATCTTATTCGTATCAATGAAGCAGCTCCTGTTATCGGGGACGTGGCGATGGAAACCATTACGGAAACGATCATCACTGAGTCAACGATGATCGGCCATAATCCTTCTACACCTGGAGGGATAGGAACAGGTATCGGAAAAACGATTAATATTAATCGATTAGAGTATGCAAGTACAGAAGAAGACTGGATCGTTTTAATCGGAAGGGAAGTCGATTTCGAAGCAGCGGCTACCAAAATCAATGAAGCGGTAGCAAAAAGAATTCGTATTACAGGAGCCATTGCGCAAAAAGATGATGGTGTACTCATTAGTAACAGAATCAAAAAGAAAATTCCCATTATTGACGAAGTGACGCTGATAGAAAAAATACCGCTCGGCATGAAAGCGGCTATTGAAGTAGCTCCGCCTGGGGGTGTCGTTGAAATGTTATCTAATCCATATGGCATAGCCACAGTATTTGAATTAACCGGGGAAGAAACAAAGCTGATTGTGCCAATTGCCCGGGCGCTGATCGGCAACCGCTCTGCGGTAGTCATAAAAACGCCAAAAGGAGATGTACAAGCAAGAAGCATTCCCGCTGGAAAACTTCATATTTTAGGGAAAAGGAATGCAACAGTCGATGTAGATGAAGGAGCTGAACGAATGATGTCCGTATTAACGGCATCTGCACCGATCGAAAATATTAAAGGCGAGCCGGGCACGAATGCGGGTGGAATGCTGGAGCGTGTAAGGCAAGTCATGTCAGAGTTAACGGCACAGCCTCCTCATTCTATTAAAATTCAAGATTTGTTAGCAGTAAATACTTTTAACCCGCAAAAGGTGAAGGGAGGGCTGGCGGAGGAGTTTTCAATGGAGAATGCTGTTGGAATAGCGGCAATGGTAAAAGCCGATAAATTACAAATGCAAATGATCGCTGAAGAACTTCGCTCAAAGGTTGATATTGAAGTAGAAGTTGGTGGTGTCGAAGCAGATATGGCCATCCGCGGGGCTCTTTCCACCCCAGGTACAAATATTCCTGTGGCCATTGTCGATATGGGAGCTGGTTCAACAGATGCCTCTATGATGACGAGCACAGGACATGTTACATCCATCCATCTAGCCGGAGCAGGTGATATGGTTACAATGCTGATTAATTCTGAGCTAGGGCTCGATGACATGGATTTAGCAGAGGACATCAAAAAATGTCCTTTAGCGAAAGTCGAGAGCCTATTCCATATACGTCATGAAGATGGAACTGTACAGTTTTTCGAAGAGCCATTAGAGCCGCACGTATTTGCCAGGGTGGTCATCTTAAAAGATGGCTACATGGTTCCTCTTCCAGGCCAGCATTCTATTGAAGAAATTAGAACGGTTCGACGAGGGGCAAAAGAGAAAGTGTTTGTTACAAATGCTCTTAGAGCGTTGAGCATGATCTCCCCCACTGGAAGTATCCGAGACATGGAGTTTGTTGTATTAGTTGGTGGATCTGCATTGGATTTTGAAGTCCCTCAATTAGTTACCGATGCTTTATCACAATATGGAGTAGTGGCAGGAAGAGGAAATATAAGAGGGACAGAGGGGCCGCGAAACGCTGTAGCTACGGGATTAGTATTAGCTCTCGGTGAAGGGAGAATTGTTCAGTGGGCGCAAATGTGAACAAGGGTGAGGAGGTGCCGGCCATCCATGTATATTACCGTCCATTGCAGAACGGCAGTTGGCTTTTTCATTCATTGCTCCATGGAATAGAAGAGGAGGGAGTGCCCATCTTTTTGAAAGAGAGCCGTGAAAGCTCGGCTTTGGAATTAGGCTACCGGGCAGCTTTGGATTCCAGCTTAGGTGTCGGTATCGGTATCGGTATCGGTGCAGATGATTGCATTATTCTTCATTATTCAAAGCTACTCAAAGATCGCCCTCTATTCCAAATTCATCAAAAAGAGACACATAAACAGCGGATACTCGGGGCTAACGCGGCAAGGTTAGTAAAGGGGATTCCATTCAAAATATTTGCTGAAGAGGCGGAGCATACCACCGCTTCTGAGGAATTGCCATCAAAAGAGGACATAGCTGCTATTGTGGAGATTGTAATCAAGAAACTAAAAGAAAGAGTTGGGAAGGAGGGGATTGGATGAATGCTTTAGGATTGATTGAAGTCATCGGTATGACGACAGCCGTGGCAGCTGCAGATGCAGCCGTTAAATCGGCCAACGTGACTTTGCTGGGATATGAGCTAGCAAAAGGTCGAGGAATGGTAACAATTAAGTTTGAGGGAGATGTCGGCGCAGCCAAAGCAGCACTTGAAGCAGCCTCCATAGAAGCGGATCGAATAGGAACGGTTGTGAGCAGGCACTTGATTCCAAGACCGTACAAGGAGCTGGAAAAACTCCTCTTTCCTCAAAATACACCGAACGAATCTCTTCCTTCAGTTAATTCGGAAGAGGGTGGGGGGACAGGCAGTGAACCAGAGGAAAATGAGAACAATCAAATGGAGTCAGCTGTAGGAGAGAAGAATTCAGACGACGGGGAATCGGGGCAAGAAAAACAGCGTAGTCAAGGACGGAAAAAGAAGAAAATGGACAAGGAAGGCCAGCAGAACAAGAAATCTGCCGTATCTGTAACGGATGGACTGGAACAGAAATAACCTGTATTTACTATAAGAGCATAGGGAGGAAATATTTAATGAGCAATGCATTAGGAATGATTGAAACAAAAGGCTTGGTTGGGGCAATTGAGGCAGCGGATGCTATGACAAAGGCAGCAAATGTTACACTAATCGGCTATGAAAAGATTGGCTCAGGCTTGATTACTGTTATGGTGCGAGGGGACGTTGGTGCAGTGAAGGCTGCAGTAGACGCTGGGGCCGCAGCAAGTGAAAAGGTTGGGGAGGTTGTTTCCGTTCATGTAATCCCAAGGCCGCATATGGATGTAGAAGTCATGCTGCCTCGTAACCCTGTTAATGTCTAACCAAGCGGCAGGGAGGGGCTTACATGGAATTCGATCAAGTAACGCAGGAAAGGATTATCAAGGAAGTAGTTAAGAGATTGCAAACGTTAGAGGAGGAACCTTATGTACCTATCGGGGTTTCTAACCGACATATCCATTTATGCCAAAAAGATTTAACCCTCTTGTTTGGAGAAGGTTTTCAGCTCACCCCAATGAAAGATCTAAGGCAGCCTGGACAATTTGCTGCAAATGAAACGCTGACTCTTATTGGAACTAAAGGAGAAATTACGGGTGTAAGAATCTTGGGACCGCTTAGGGATCACACTCAGGTGGAAATCTCCAGGACCGATTGTTTTAAGCTAGGAACAGTAGCACCTGTAAGAGAATCCGGAAAAGTAACAGGTACGCCGGGAATTATTTTAAAAGGGCCAAGAGGCACGGTTGAATTAAAAGAGGGCGTTATCGTAGCCCACCGGCATATCCACGTACCTCCAGGGTTTGCAGAAAAGTTTAAATTAAACGATCAAGATAGAGTGGAAGTAGAGGTTGGAAGGGAACGAAAGACGGTCTATAGCAATGTTCTTATTCGTGTGTCAGCCCAGTATGAACTAGAAATGCATGTAGATACAGATGAAGCGAATGCCGCTGGAGTCAAAACAGGGGATCTCGGGAAAATCCGGAAAGGCCAAGAAGACTGATGTCTATAGATTTGATAAAGGTTAATGACTATATAGATACTTTTGTTAGGTTAATAGATGAACAGAGAGTCAATACGTATAAAGGGAAACTAAAAGTGGGTGTCGATCTTGGAACAGCTAATATTGTACTGGCTGTTGTGGATGAGAGTGGTCAAGCGGTTGCCGGTGCTCTTCAACCGTCTTCTGTCGTAAGGGACGGACTGATCGTCGATTATGTGGGGGCTGTGGCAATTGTCAAGACGCTCAAGGAACAGGTTGAGGGATTGCTTGGAACAACATTAACCTATGCAGCGACAGCTGTGCCGCCCGGTACCATTGATGGCAACAGGAAAGCTTTTTCAAATGTTGTCGAATCAGCCGGCATGGATGTCAGTAATATTGTCGATGAACCTACTGCTGCGGCAACGGTATTAGGTCTTTCTGACGGAATCGTTGTTGATGTCGGCGGCGGCACGACAGGGATTAGCATTCTTAAAAATGGAACAGTCACCTATACAGCAGATGAACCAACCGGTGGAACCCATATGAGCCTTGTTATTGCTGGAAACTATCATATTTCTTTCAAAGAAGCTGACGAGCTAAAAAAAGATCCTGCCAGACAAAGAGAGATTTTCCCAATTGTTCGGCCTGTGATCGAAAAAATGGCGTCCATCGTAAAAAGGCATATCAGTGGTATGGAATCAACTGATATTTATATAGTGGGTGGAGCTAGCTGTTTTGATGAGTTTGAGGAAGTGTTCCATGAGGAGATTGGCATGAGAAGCATTAAGCCAGCTCATCCTCTTTTCATCACTCCATTAGGCATTGCGTTAAATGGTATGAAATGAGGGACTGAGAATGGATTCTGAAGAAGTGATACAGGCGATTGTAGCAGAAGTATGGAGAAGATTGCAGAAGAGGGTGAAAAAGGCAACGGCCTTCTTTACTGGAGGTGCTTACGGTTTTCAAGAAGCTATAGAGCAAATGAAGAATCTCTTAAAAGAAGAATGGGAGTTAAACATTCTGCTCTCCAATAGTGCTGAGTACGTACTAACTCCTCGATTGATCAAGGAAGAGTTAGGTCTTTCAAATGTGCATGTGGAGCATGAGGTCAAAAGTTTAAAGCCCTATTATGAGGGAGTTAGCACGTTGATTTTTCCTACCTTAACTTTGAATACAGCCGTGAAGATATCATTGGGTGTAGCGGATAACCTGGCAACCAATTTAGCCTCTCATGCCATTATGAAAGGGCTGCCAATCATTGCAGCAAGAGATGGCTGCGACTTGAGAAACCCAATAAGAGAAGAATTAGGGTTGCACAAAGCTCCGCCAGCTTACGTAGACCAGATAGAAGGTCATCTTCATGCGCTTGAAGATTATGGTTTTAAGCTTATAGAAGCAAAGAATTTGTCTCAGGCGGTTCGAGACCATACTCTAACCATTTTTCGAAAAGAAAAAGTGACGGACAGATTCAAGGAAGCCAGAGATTTTAAGAAAAAGGTTCTCACAAGATCAGATATTATTGAAGCAAAACAGAAGTCTCTTATTCTCAATGTTTCTTCTGCAACGATCATAAGCCCGCTTGCTCTTGAGACAGCCCAGGAGCTGGGGATAAAAGTGATTCGAAATGAATAAGTGAAGGTGATAGATATGTATGTAGGAGTGGTCTCTGGTAGTATTGTTGCTACTGCAAAGGAAGAGGATCTTATAGGCAAAAAGCTCTTGATCGTACAAAAAGTAGCCATCCCCGAGAGAACAAGTATGAAGAATAGCATAGAAATAGCCGTGGATGCTGTTGGAGCAGGAACAGGTGAATACGTTCTTGTGACGAAGGGAGAAGCGGCGAGAAATGTATTTGGTGCTTCCACCTCTGTTATTGATGCGGCCATCATAGCTATTGTCGATTCAATAGAAGTATACGAATAGGGAAGTGAAGCTTTATGGCAATTTATACAAAGAAGGGTGACAAAGGAGAGACAGGCCTTTTTGGAGGCAGCCGCATTGCCAAGAATAGTTTAAAAGTTAACTGTTACGGGACGCTTGATGAAGCAAATGCTTCTTTAGGTATTGCCTATTCATTAGTGAAAAGTGAGGAATTAAAGCATATCATCAGGACCATTCAGCAGCAGCTATTTATTGTAGGAGCAGAGCTGGCTAGTGATGATCAAGGAAAAAACCTGCTGGAAGAGAAAGTGAATAAAGAAAATGTAGCTTGGTTCGAGCAAATTATTGATCAATACGAGCAAAAGCTCGGTCCTATTCATGAATTCATCATTCCTGGCGAAACGACTGCTTCCGCATGTCTTCATTTGTCCCGGTCGATGATCCGGCGGGCAGAGCGGTTAATTGTTAAATTGAATGGGCATTCGAGCGTACGAAGTGAGTTGATTCAATATGTCAACCGATTATCAGACGTTTTATTTATGCTGGCTAGAGCAGAAGTTTATTTCCATCTTTTAGAGGAGGTAAAAAGCAAAGTGGCAGAAAAGATAAAAGAAACGAAAAGCACTCCTGCCGTTTTAACACTTGAACTGGCTTGTCAAATGGCAAAAGCCGCGGAGGAAAAGGCGGCTGCTATCGGGATACCTATTGTGTTTTCGGTTGCTGATTCGGGAGGGAATACGATATTAATCCACAGAATGGAAGAGGCTTTACTAGCGAGCTTGGATATATCACCAAATAAAGCTTATACGGCTGTTGCGTTAAAGATGGCCACGCATGAACTCGTTCCTCTTATACAGCCTGGAGGAGAACTATATGGTGTGCAGCTCTCGAATCAAAATAAAATTGTCACTTTTGGCGGGGGATATCCGCTTAAAATAGGTCAACAAGTTGTTGGCGGCATCGGTGTGAGTGGCGGCAGTGTAGAAGAAGACATGACGATAGCCGTTGAAGCTTTAAAGGTATTTAACCAAGGAGAGTGAACACAGTGGCCGTTCAAGAAAAAGAATTAGAAAGCATCGTAAAGAAGGTGTTGGAGGAACTGAGCAGGAAAGAGGCCGTGCCAGAAGCACGGCAAGGGCTATTTGAGGACATGAACGATGCCATTGAAGCGGCAGGTAAGGCTCAAAAAGAGCTCATAGAGCTATCTCTTGAAAAACGAGCGGCCATTATTAGGGCGATTCGGGAAACAGCTAAGAAACATACAGAGACTTTCGCCCGCCTGGCAGTAGAAGAAACAGGCATGGGGAATTACGAAGATAAAGTCCGCAAAAATTTACTCGCCATTGAAAAAACGCCCGGTATTGAAGACTTAAAGACAGAGGCAATTTCCGGTGACAATGGACTGACTGTCGTGGAACTCTCTCCATATGGCATCATTGGTTCCATTACGCCTACAACAAATCCGACGGAAACAATTATTTGCAATTCGATCGGAATGATTGCAGCTGGCAATGCAGTCGTATTCAGCCCTCATCCGGGTGCCAAAAATACTTCGCTAAAAGCGATAGAGGTGATTAACCAAGCCATTGTAGAAGCAGGAGGACCGAACAATTTAATCGCCTCTATTACAGAGCCTTCCATTGACCAAGCAAATATCATGATAAATCATAAAAAGATTAAGATGCTTGTCGCCACTGGCGGCCCTGGAGTGGTGAAGGCAGTATTAAACTCAGGGAAAAAAGCAATTGGTGCAGGAGCGGGAAATCCACCAGTTGTTGTAGACGAAACAGCTGATCTTGAAAAAGCTGCGAAAGATATCGTTGACGGCTGCAGTTTTGATAATAATTTACCGTGCGTGGCAGAGAAAGAGGCATTTGTTGTTGAAGCTGTCGCTGATTATTTGGTTTTTCATCTGAAAAAGAATGGCGCCTTTCATCTTCATAAAAAAGAGCAAATTGAAAAGCTTACAGAGTTAGTAGTAGATAAAGGACATGCAAATAAAAAATTTGTCGGGAAAGATATTAGTTATATCTTACAGCAAATAGGCATTCAGGTTCCTCAAGGAACACGTATTGCCATTGTGCATGTAGAGGCAAGTCATCCGTTAGTTTCAGCAGAGTTAATGATGCCTATCCTCCCAATTGTTCGTGTAGAAAATGTAGATCAAGCGATTGAATTGGCAGTAAAAGCAGAACACGGATTTCGCCATACATCTATTATGCATTCTAAAAATATAGATAACTTAACGAAATTTGCTGCAGCTATTCAAACAACGATTTTTGTTAAGAATGGTCCATCTTACGCAGGGCTGGGTGTGGGCGGTGAAGGCTATACAAGCTTCACCATTGCAGGACCTACTGGAGAAGGACTGACTTCGGCGAAAGATTTTGCGAGAAAAAGAAGATGTGTTCTCGTAGATAGTCTGTTTATAAGATAAAAATAGAAAGGTCGTCGCTTAAAGTTTCTATGTTAAAAACGAGCGGAGGGGTGGAGCAAAATTCCTCGGAGGAAAGCAGCCAATGAAAACGTTTTGGATACAGCCAAAAGTTTATTATGGAAGCAATTCGTTAGACTATTTAAATGAATTAGACGCAAAAAAAGTGCTCCTTATAACAGATAAATATACCATTCATTTAAATGCGGAAGAAGAAGTGATCAACCGTTTAAAATCAGCATCAATTAAAGTATTTTCTGAGATCGAGGATGCTTCCTCATTAGCGGTTGTAAAGAAGGGGCTGGCCTGCTTTTTACAAGAAGATCTGGACTTAATGGTTGCGCTTGGGGGCACAGCAGCCATTGATGCGGCTAAAGCTATCCGTTTTTTCTGTCACCAACCAGCCGTTCATGGCAGCAGAAAAAAACTGCCGTTTGTCGTTATACCGACAACGAGCGGCACAGGATCAGAGGTCACTCCTTATTCTGTCATAACGGGGGGAGAAGATAACGAGCGAATGCCTTTACATGATGAAAGAATGCTGCCCGATGCCGTGATTTTGAATGCACAACTAACCGTGGTCACTTCTCCTTCTGTGACAGCTGATACGGGGATGGACTTGCTTACTCATGCGATAGAGTCATATGTTTCATTAGAAGCGACAGAATTCACCACTCTTTTTTCTGAGAAAGCGATAAAACTAGTGTTTACACACCTGCTCAGAGCTTATCGGTTTGGAGAAGATTTGACAGCGAGGGAGAGTTTGCAGCTTGCTTCTTGTATGGCAGGATTTGCTTTCGTCAATTCTTCTTTAGGGGTGAATCATAGTATAGCTCACGCCATGGAAGCGGAGTTTCCGCTATCTCATGGCCGAATTAATGCGATGCTACTTCCTTACATCATAGAGTACAATGGAGGGCTATGTGACGGCACTCTCCATTCCTCGGAAGCAGCAAAAAAATACATGAATATCGCAAACATGCTGGGACTTCCCTGTTCAACGGTAGAAGAGGGGATAAGAAGCCTGTCCACAGCGGTTAAACTCCTAAATAAAAAATTTAATATTCCGTTAACTTTTCAGGATAGCTTGATTGAAAAAAATACTTTTGAGAAGAGCATTCCGCTCATCGCCAAGAAAGCACTCCAGGATGTTTGTACAGCTGGAAACCCGAAGCAGGTGAAAGAGATGGATCTCGTCTACCTGTTAAAGTGGGCATACACAGGCTGACCCGTTCACATTTTGTGATGTGAAAAGTTCATTGTGAAATAACATGCCATGTAGTAGCTGAAAAGCAGCAATCTCGCCGTAAAAATAATTATTCAATGGGAGGTTCCTATGACCAATATTATCTTTGTATCGCCGGGTAAATATGTACAGGGCAAAGGAGTTTTAAACAGTATTGGAAAATATGTAAAACAGCTTGGCCAAAAGCCGTTGATTTTAGCTGGAAAGACGGCGTGGGAAGTGACAGGTGAAGGGATTAAAAGCAGCTTGCAGGCAGAAGGCATGGATTTTCACTCTCTTCAATTTAGGGGTGAATCGTCTATTAATGAAGTGAACCGGATCAAGAAAGAAGGAGAGGCACACTCAGTCGATATGGTCATCGGAGTAGGTGGAGGAAAGGCGCTCGATACGGCAAAAGCGGTAGCTGACGAGCTGAAGGCAAAGGTAGTTATCGTGCCTAGCATTGCCTCGACAGATGCCCCGACAAGCGCATTGTCCGTCATTTACACGGATCAAGGTGTCTTTGAAGCTTACAAATTTTATAGTAAAAACCCTGACCTCGTTCTTGTGGACACGGCCATTATTGCTAAAGCACCTGCAAGATTATTCGCTTCAGGAATTGCTGATGCAATGGCTACATGGGTAGAAGCCAGAGCGACATTGAACAGTAATGGCACTGCTATGGCTGGCGGGAGGACAAGCATTGCAGCGAGAGCGATTGCCGAAATGTGTGAAAATACGCTGTTCAATCATGCGATACCAGCATACAAGGCGGTTCAAAAAGGTGTTGTCACAAAGCATGTAGAAGCCGTTGTAGAAGCGAATACGTTACTGTCTGGATTAGGTTTTGAAAGCGGGGGGCTCGCAGCCGCTCATGCCATTCATAACGGATTCACAGAGCTAGACGGCGACATTCACCATTTAACACATGGTGAAAAAGTCGCTTATGGCACGCTTGTGCAATTAATGCTAGAGTTTCACCCGGAAGAGGAATTGCACAGGTATATCACATTTTATCGCAAGCTGGGATTGCCTACTACACTGAAAGAATTACACTTAGAGGACGTATCCTATGAAGATCTGCTGAAGGTCGGCCAAGCCGCCACTCAAGAAGGAGAAACAATGAAGAACTTATCCTCTGACATTACTGCTGAAGATGTGGCAAATGGCATTCTAGCTGTTGACCAGCTGAGTGCGCCAGTAGGAATATGAAGAAGATTGAAATGGGCTGCGTACCAGTAGGCTAAACGAGACAACCCGAGTAGAGGCAGCTGAAATTGGCAAAAAAAATTCGAGATACAATATTATTTATTTTAGCTCCCCGTTAGTTGTGCCAAAAGGCAGCTATCATGTTAAATCGTAGGCTTCAAATACAGTAGCTTTAAAACGTTTTACGTGTATGAATAAAATCTTTGAGTGTAAACAATGATATTTTAATCCCTCTTTTCTATAAAAGGCAGGTCTATTCTAAGGCAAACCCGCGCATGTTGAATCCTCTTTTTTAATGCGTGGGTTTTTTCTAATGCAAAATCAGATTAACATTCCAAATATAGCCTTCCCAAGGAGCAAAAAGAGCAGAAGCCACAGAGGAAGAAATAGCCGGAGTCATTATGGTGGCTACATCATTAAACGGAGATGTTAAACTTTTTAGCAGGAGGATTTATTTATCGTTGTAAAGCCGTGTTCCTTTGACGGCACCCTTTGTAAAAAATTATGCGGAAATGATGATATAACTGTCACTGGCCTGTATTTTCTAGTATTAGCTATACTTTTTAAGTCCTCATATAATCTTCTATCCGTCATTTAAAAATATCCATAATTTTTTTGTTGATAAAGGAATAAAAATCATGTAGTCTTTTAGTTGCTGTGACAAAAAAATAAGATTTTTTCTTCTTATCAAGAGAGATGGAGGGACTGGCCCGATGAGATCTCGGCAACGGAACTTAGTGATTAAGTTGCTGTGCCAAATCCAGCAAGCAAAGGCTTGATAGATAAGAGGAGTGTTTTATAGATATAAGGCCTCTTCTTGTCGTTCAAGATGAGGCCTTTTTTCGAGGCAAAGAATGGGCAAAAGACGTGTCCCATTTTATTTTTTGGAGGTGGAACAATGAAGAGAGGGAATCCATGGGCGTTGATCCCATTTGTTGTTTTTTTAATTTTATTTATTGGTTCAGGGGTTATTACAGGTGATTTTTACGCCTTCCCTGTCATTGTAGCCATTGCTATTTCGGGCGCTGTGGCTTTGGCGATGAATCGAAAAGAACCCTTTGGGCGAAAGGTGGATATTTTTTGCAAGGGCGCAGGAAACGTAAATGTGATGCTGATGGTTGTTATTTTTCTATTGGCGGGAGCCTTTTCAGAAGTAGCAAAAGGCATGGGGGCAGTGGACTCTACTGTTAACTTTGCTTTAGCGGTTGTTCCGCAAAACTTGCTTGTCGTAGGCTTGTTCGTCATTGCCTGCTTTATCTCCCTATCCATGGGTACATCAATGGGAACGATTGTTGCATTGGCGCCAATTGGAGTGGGGATAAGCGAGCATATTGACCTTCCCATGGCTTTAGTCATGGCGGCGATTATTGGCGGTTCAATGTTTGGCGATAATTTATCCTTTATTTCCGACACAACCATTACTGCCGTTCGTTCACAGGGCGCACAAATGAAGGACAAATTTAAGGTGAATTTTTGGATTGTGCTGCCGGCAGCTATTGTAACGGGCATTATTTTAGGGGCTATCACAATGGGGGAAACGGCGCAAGTGGAACATTTAAGCTATAATTGGGTAAAAATTGTTCCCTATGTTTTAGTCATTATTCTAGCGTTAACTGGAATGAATGTTTTTCTTGTGCTAGCACTTGGAATTGTTCTCGCTGGAGCTGTTGGCTTAGTGGATGGCAGCTATCATTTAATGAGCCTTTTGCAAAAGATGGGCGAAGGAATGGCTAGCATGTATGAAATGGCCTTTCTTGCGATATTAATAGCTGGAATGGTGGAGGTTATTAAGTTTAACGGCGGGATTGACTTTCTGCTTCACCTGGCAACAAGAAGAATTAAATCGAAAAAGGGTGCTGAATTTGGGATTGCCGGTCTTGTCGGCCTAACGAATTTATCGACGGCTAATAATACGATTGCTATTTTAATTGCTGGTCCGCTTGCAAAAAATATGGCTGATCAGTATGAAATTGAGCCGCGAAAGTCTGCAAGCATATTAGATATCTTCTCCTGTGTGGTTCAAGGTCTTTTGCCGTATGGAGCCCAATTCCTGGCAGCCGCAAGCGTAGCCGGAATATCACCAGTGAGCATCGTACAATACTCTTTCTATCCAATCCTTATAGGAATCTGCGGAATCATCGCTATCCTCATCGGATACCCGAAAAAAAAGCAAGTCTGAATTTCACCACTTTAAACAAATGGGGAGCCTATTCCGTTTGTTTAAAGCGGTAAATATTTAATATATCGGTGATTGCTCTCGAATTCATTGAAGTTTGGAACATTTGACTGCGTCCTTTCGATAGCTTACTTAGTTAGAATTTTAACTGGAATCATATTTATTGATGTTACTCTTTCGCTTTAAATGCCGTTTGTAAAAGTCAAACTTTTACGAACGGTTATTTTTTTATCCAAAAAAGGCTGTTTTTCACTTTGTCTAAGTCTAAAAATTATTTTCGAACATTTTTGCTAGCATGGATCATACAAGAAGAGCGGGAGCGGATTCGAAGGCAGCAGCGTGAAGGAATGGATGTGGCCTATATAATTTATCCTTGTTACGATCATCCTTATAATAAAAGAGGGAAACGGACCTTCTAATTTGACTATATAGCAGATTAAATGCCGATGAAAAATTAATAGAAACCATAAAAGCAAATCCAGATGAGGATTTGCTTTTATTTTTAAGGTTTATTTAAGGTTTGGATTAAGGTGGTGTAAGGTCTAGGAATTATAATCATCATTAGTTACAAGGAGGGCATATCAATGAAAACCATTTTACAAGCAAAAAACGTTCAAAAAATATTTGATACAAAAGGAAATGTTTATAAAGCATTAGAAGATATTGATTTGAAAATTAAAGAGGGAGAATTTATCGGCATTATGGGATCTTCTGGTGCTGGGAAATCGACATTATTAAATGTTTTGTCCACTATAGATACACCAACATCAGGGGATATTATCATCAATGATCAACATATTGTGGGCATGAAAGAAAAACAATTAGCGGAGTTCCGCCGAAATCAGCTTGGCTTCATTTTTCAAGATTATAACCTTCTGGATACGTTAACGGTTAAGGAAAATATTCTACTTCCACTTGCATTATCAAAAGTTTCAACTAGTGAAATTGAAAAACGTGTTGAACAAATTGCAGAGACGTTTGGAATACGTGACATACTCGATAAATACCCCTATCACATATCAGGCGGCCAAAAACAGCGAACAGCGGCATCAAGGGCCATTATTACTAGCCCAAGCCTAATATTGGCGGACGAACCAACAGGTGCATTGGACTCAAAATCAGCAACCAGCTTGCTAGAAAGTTTGTCTATGTTAAACGAACAGAATAACTCGACGATTATGATGGTTACGCATGATGCTTTTGCCGCCAGCTTCTGCAAGCGAATTTTGTTTATTAAAGATGGCAAGATCGATGTTGAGATTCATAAAGTGCGGCAATCCCGTGAAGAATTCTTTCAAAAAATATTAGATGTTCTCGCTTCACTTGGGGTGGCCGTTAAATGTCGCTATTTAGCATTGCAGGGAAAAATATAAGAAAAAATTTTAAAAATTACTTTTTATATTTTGCTTCGATAACTTTTAGTATTGTGATTTACTTTACATTTGTTTCATTGAAATATGATAAAACAATCGCTGCCACGTCGGAATCTTCAACTAAAATTAGCTCCGTTTTTAATGCTGCATCGGTTGTATTGATCATCTTTGTTGCAATTTTTATCTGGTATTCGAACTCTTTCTTTACAAGGAAACGAAAAAAAGAGATCGGACTGTATTCATTGTTAGGCGTACGCAAGAAACAAATAGGTCGAATGCTATTTTATGAAAACTTTTTAATGGGAATTATAGCGCTTTTTATTGGGATTTTGCTCGGTTCCATTTTATCCAAGTTTTTTGTTCTAATTTTAATGAAGGTGATGGGCTATGATGTGATCGTAAATTTTGCTGTTTCGCCTGCTGCGATTATAAACACTATTATCGTGTTTACTCTCATTACTGCTGTTACCTCATTTTACGGTTATAGATTAATTTATCGATTTAAGTTGATTGAGTTATTTCAAGCGGACAAAGAGAGAGAAAAAGAGCCAAGAGCATCTTTGTCTATTGCTGTATTATCCATTATTTTTATTGGGATTGGTTACTGGCTCGCTCTTCAAAACATAATAGAATCAGAAGTTTGGAGAAAAATCGGTCTCATGGTAACACCACTTACTATAATCATCTCCGTTATTTTAGGTACTTATTTATTGTTTAGCACATTAACTGTCTATCTATTGGGACTTTCAAAAAGAACAAGAGGAAATTTTGGAGAGGGATTAATTTAATAAGTACATCCCAACTTCTGTATCGCATGAAAGGGAATGCACGCATATTAACGATCATTGCCATTCTCAGTGCTACCACATTAACTGCTGTTGGGGCTTCCTATAGCTTGTATTATAACAATAAAGGGAATGCTAAGTTAGCAAATCCAAATAGCATGATGTTCATAAACAATGATGAGCATATAACAAATAAGGTGAACGATAGAATATTGCAAGAAAAGGACCATAGTGTCATCTATCATAAAATTATTCCCACCTTACAAATTGAGGTAGATACTTCTAGTTTAAATAGCAAAATGGGTGAAGTTAAAACGATTTATACCATTATCTCAAATAATACTTTTAATGACATGGCAAACCTTCAGGGAAGAAAAGTCCATCTTTCACTGAAAGGAAACGAGGCAGCTGTACTAGATGCAGGATACTATGAAGGGTTATCACCAGAATATATAGGTTCAAGCATTCCTTTACATGTAGGAGACCTTGCAGAAGATCTTACGTTTAAAAAGCTGATGAAATATAATGTCCTTAATCTTCAAACTGCAAATGTTACTGTGGTGACAAGCAATCAATTATTCTCCCAATTAGAGAAAAAAACAGACCCTGTAAACATGGAAGCCTATAAATTTTCCAATGAAGAGAGTTCAAAAGTATTAAATGAAGAGATTCAATCTATTCTTCCTGAAGGTGCAGGTTTCTCAAGTTTTTACAATGATTATGCTGTTGGGATGGAGACAACAGGGTTAATGATCTTTATCGGTGCTTTCTTAGGTTTAGTCTTTCTTGCTGCAACAGGGAGCATCATTTACTTTAAACAGTTAACAGAGGCAAATTCTGATAAAGAGCGTTATATGGTTCTCCACAAAATCGGCGTAAACAAAGAAGAGATCAGAAATTCAATTGCTAAACAGGTATTCTATATTTTTGCTCTGCCATTATTAGCAGGAATAGCACACAGTGCTATAGCATTAACTGCTTTATCAAGGTTAATGCAAACAAACTTGGTTATTCCTGTATTAATCTGTATCGGTGTATATATTTTCATTTACCTAATTTATTACTTATTAACAGTACGAACCTACTACAAAATTGTGACTAAATAAAATAAACGAGGAGTAGAACCATGAAAAAATTAATCTTAGCTGTTGGAATAGGGATAGTGATTATCGTTGGTGCTTTGATTTTTATGCAAAATGTAAATTTTAATCGAATAGGAACAGATAAATATTACACACAAATAAATGGAGAAGGAAGTAAAATGGAGGATAAAGGAAGCAATGGAGTGGTTTATGTAAGATATGAATATGAATTACCTGCTTATGATCAAGATGGTGACAAAAAAACATTAACATTTACTTCCGAAAAGCAACTACGGGAAAAAGCCTACTTACTTCTGTATACGAAAAGTGGAAAAGGAGTTACATCTTATCAGGAAATACCTGCTAAAGAATTACCTAAAAAAGCTGCCAAAATGTTAAAGTAATATTTTACCGAAATCAAGTTCAGAAGAATCCTTAATCATAAGGATTCTTTTTGGTGTACATGGAATGATAAGCCTATTATGGCATTAGATTTATTTGCTTTATAATGAAAGTACTGAAGGTATGGAGGTAGTAATGAATGACACTAAACAAAACAGTATTAATCATTGATGATGAGGAAGACATTTTAAGAATTATTAAAACGGTTCTAATAAAAGAAGGAATTGAAAAAGTTGTAACATCTACCACTGCTAAAGAAGGCTTCGCTCAATTCCAACAAACACAACCAGATCTTGTTTTATTAGATATTATGTTGCCGGATGGCGAAGGGTATGATGTATGTAAACAAATGAGAACTATCTCGAATGTGCCGATTTTATTTATATCAGCAAAAACGGAGGAGCTTGATAAGATCGTGGGCTTTGCTATAGGTGGCGATGATTATATAACGAAGCCATTTAGTCCTAAAGAAGTTGCGTATCGAGTAAAAGCGCAGTTGCGAAGAGCGGACTATACGCAAACGGATAACCAGATAGCGCCTGTTATAATAGCTGGTCCATTTAAATTAAACGAACAAAAAGCAGAGGTGTTAAAAAATGGGAAAATGATTGAATTAAAGCCGAAAGAACTCGGTTTAATGAAGTATTTCCTCCAAAATACGAATAAGGTGATTAGCAAAGAAAGGCTTTACGACACCGTCTGGGGTGAGAACTATTTTGGCTCTGATAATACGGTAATGGTACATATCCGGCGATTAAGAGAAAAAATAGAAATAGATCCCTCTGACCCTAAATTTTTAATTACTGTAAAAGGCCTGGGCTATAAATTCACTGTTGAGGATGAATAGGTCATGAAATGGAAGCTGACTGGCAGGTATATACTTTCCATCGTTTTAGTCGTTATTCTAGTTGTTTTCATAAACACTTTTATTATGCTTTCTTTAATAATGGCACAGTCTGTTTTTAATTTACCAATATTTCAAGGAGAAGAAACAACACCCGAGCAATTTGCAAGACAATTTCAAGATAAAATAAATATAGAAAATCATCATCTATCTATTACTGAATCAGGAAAAAAGGAGCTGGTTGAAAAAAACGCATGGATCCAGATCTTAGACGAGAATGGTAAAGTGATTCATAGCTATAGAACGCCAACAGGGATAAAGGAGAAATATACGCCGGCAGAAATCATTCAAACATATAAGTACAAAGAGATTGATGCAAACACTACAGTATTTGTTAGTGAGAAAAAGAAAGGAACCAATCGTTATAGTTATTTTATTGGAATAGAGAATCCCAGCTTTAATCGCTATTTTATTTCATATGACAATCGTGACATATTTCAAGTAGTTAAAATTGGCGGTATCGTTTTTATAATAGATATTTTAATCGCCTTATTGATTGGATACCTTTTTAGTAAACGTCTAACGAAGCCTTTACAAGCACTCATCAACGGAATCAAAAAATTGGCTAATAAAGATTATAATGTCAATTATGAACCTAAAGGGGTTTATAAAGATGTCTTTCATAATGTCAATTTTTTATCAAATCAACTAACAGCCAATGAAAAAGAAAGGAAGAAATTGGAAGTTATGAAGGAAGAGTGGATAGGAAACATTTCACATGATATAAAAACACCACTAGCCTCCATACAAGGATATGCAGAATTAATAAAAGACCAAGACTATACCCCTACTTTACCGGAAATAAGAGAATACGCCGAAATTATTGAACAAAAGTCGTTGTATATAAAAGAGGTAATAGATGATCTTAATATATCGACAAGATTGAAAAATAAAGCACTGACTTTAAATAAAAAAACAGTTAACATTGTCGCTTTATTAAGACATATTGTGATTGATATATTAAATGATCCTAAATATTCTAATCGCCAGATTACCTTTCATGTAAATCAAGAGAATATTCCAATGGAAGTTGATGAAATATTGTTTCGAAGAGCTATTAATAATTTAATTTATAATGCGATTGTTCATAATGACGAAAATGTGAAAATAGATGTGTGTGTTGAAAAAGATGAACAAATATATATAAAAATAATGGATAATGGAAAAGGCATAAAGAAAGAAGAACTCGATAGAATCTTTGACCGTTATTATCGAGGAACAAATACGGGGGAAGCGCATAAAGGTTCCGGACTGGGAATGGCCATTTCAAAAGATATTATTGAAGAGCATAATGGAGAGCTTGTGGCTAGCAGTGAGATTGATCATGGAACAGAGATTGAAATTAAATTTTAAAGATCTTTGAAAAAAGAAAGTTTACTAAGCCGCTGAGTGAACAATATTTTTCGAGATAAAGCTGGATGTACAGTTTCTCTAAATTGTACATCCAGCTTTATTCAGTTGTAGGGTGTTTTTATGGGGCAACCCAAAAGTCGTATTCTCCAATTGAACGCAAAAAATTAGGTTTTTTACTATTCGAATTTTCTTACCGTTGTAACCGCGCATTTTTCTGACACTATCCCTTAATGAGTCGATGATCTCTCGTGTATAAAACGGCTAAAACAATGATGGCCTAGTAGACATTATCAAATAAAAAGATCCCCTGATCATTCCGTCTGGAAAACGAACAGGGGTTCATACTTGGCAATCTACATACATCAAATCACCTCTCTATTTATTTGGATGCTATTGTTTTGAACATTTCTACAAAAGTAAGTTCGCGATTCCTTTCACCTGCTTGATAAGCCTTATCCAACATTTCTAACGACTCGATAACAGATTTCCATAATTTCAACATATAAAATTACCTCCTCAATATGTGAATGACTGTCATTCATTATTGCATCTTTATTATCTCTTATTTGTTATCTTTTTACAAAGTCAATATACCTTGGAAAAACTACAATTATTGGTGATTTAAGCGAATGTAAGCGAGCATCAAAGGGGTTAATCTCATGATTTCTAAGTTTTTCTCTATATTGCTCGTATCTTTATATAGGTTGATGTGAAAAAATTTCGGAAGAAGCTTTATTAACTGGGAAGCTGCTTATTCAGCCAATAGAGGCTTATCCTCCATGTGGCAGATGTAATTGATCTTCCATAATTGAGCGCGATGGCTGAGCCTCCTAGAACGAACGGATGCGTTAGTGCAATTAGAATTAAATAACTTTATTTTCTCTTTACTCCCGTATCGTTTAGCTGCTCAAGTATGCGTACACGCTAAATTTTGCGAGGAATGCAGCGTTTAATGAAATTTATTAAATAAAGCTTGTCAAGAAATATACTTAAGCCGATGACGCAGGTTAGTATGCCAAGCAGAAGTGATACAATAATAAAATAGGACTTGCTTTCAAGGAGGTAAAACATGGATTATATTGCACCGAAAGAAGCGGTGTTAAAGGTGAAACGGTGGCCTAAAGATACCATAGCGGCGGGTCGCCGTCATACCGTTGGTCTTCAATCGGACGGTACGGTGGTGGCTGTCGGTGATAATGAGTATGGCCAATGCGACATAAGCGGTTGGCGCGCCATCCAACTGCCCAGCAATTAGTTTTTGGTTGAAAGAATACAATTCCTGCAACTAATAAACCTCAAAAAAGAGTAACATAAAAGATAAAAAGTCCTTCTTCAGCTGATGAGGGCTTTCGTTTAATATTTTAATCGTGTACATAAATAATCTAATGCACATAATCAGCTCCATCAGCGAGTTGTTATGTGCATTTTTATTAAATACAGCTTGTCTTAATCTTGGGTGAATATAGAATCAAGAATAAATGAAAGAAAGGTAAAGAATGTGCAGGTTGATTGAATTTGACACTGAAGATGATGAAGCAGAGGTCTTCTAACAATAGGAGGAATGTATACAAAAAGGCTGAGTAAGTTACATCTTCTATGAAAATTTTTCGAAACAGAACTTATATTGACTTATATATTAGTCCATACTAATGTGATAATATTGAATATATTAGTATGGACTAATACTTTAGGAGGCTTCGATATGAGTTGTAATTATGATGTGAAGACCAAATTCCTTCGAGGATTTGCTGATAAAACGCGGCTGCAAATATTGGATTGTATTATGGAGAAGGAAAAAAACGTTTCACAAATTGTGCGAGAGATCAATGGAAACCAGTCCAATATTTCTCAGCATTTATCATGCTTAAAGGGATGCGGAATTATCACTAGCCGACAGGATGGAAGAAGTGTTTATTATAGCATTCGAAACGAAGAAACAAGGCAGCTGCTTTCTATGTTTGACATTGTGTTGAATCAAGTAGAACAAGACGTAGCCTGCTGTGAAATAAACAAGCAGCTTTTACCAGAAGAGAAGGTGGAGGAAAATGTCTGATACTCCCAAGAGAGATTCTTGTTGTGCTAGTGATTCTTGTTCGAAAGAGCAAGCTTATTCAGGGGATAAAAACCATAAAACAGAGAGTGAACTGAAAAGCTCTTGTTGCAACACTAAGGCCCAGTCAAATATAGATGAAGCTCCTTCAACAAAAAGTATACAAATTCCACTAATTCCGATTGAATCTTCGAAAAAACAGGCAGAAGACTCTTGCTGTGCAAGCAGCTCGTGTTCTGAGACGCCAGTTCCTTCAGCAACTGGCAGCGAAGAGACGAGTTCTTGTTGTGCAGGTGATACGTCATGTGCAGTGACTAAAACAGAATCACAGCCACAAAGAAGAGTGGATGAACCTGTCAACTTGCTTGAATATCGTATACAAGGCATGGATTGTCCGGCATGCGCAGCCACTATTGAAAAAAGTCTGGTTAAGATGCCTGGTATAAAAGCGATTCAAGTGAATTACAGTACAGCCAAAATGCAAGTGACGGCAGATGAAGTTATTTCACCCTCTCTTATTGAAAAACTAGGATTTAATGCTGAATCACTGGCCCGAAACGGGAAGAGCGAAACATTTACGATTGAGGGAATGGACTGCGGAGCATGCGCTGTTACCCTTGAAAAGCATATGAGAAATGTTCCAACCGTTGAAGAAGTCAGAATCAATTTTTCTACAGGGAAAATGCAGATCACACATGACTTAAGTGTGGAAGCTATTGCAAAAGAAGTAGCAAATGCTGGATTTGAAGCGGTATTATCTGCAGGCAGAAAGAATGAAGTTCCTATCCATAAAAAAGGGGCATCTACCACAACCATTTCTGGTATTCTGTTAGCCCTCGGATTTTTGGGGTCATTTAACGGAGTGACTCCATCGCTTATTACGGTATTGTATGGGCTATCGATTCTTATTGGTGGATACAAGCCTGCAAGAAGCGCTTACTATGCAATCAAAAGCAGATCATTAGACATGAATGTTTTAATGATATCGGCAGCCATTGGAGCTGCATTGATTGGCGAATGGTTTGAAGGGGCAACCGTTGTCTGGTTATTTGCTGTAGGTGCCGCTCTGCAAAATAAATCAATTGAACGAACAAGAGAGTCTATTCGTGGACTAATGAATTTAGCTCCGCAAGAAGCCTGGATTAAAGTAGGCCAAAGTCTGTCTCGCAAACCGGTAGAAACCATTCGAATCGGTGACATCGTTGTCATTAAGCCCGGCGAGAAAATTCCTTTGGATGGAGAGGTCATTGCAGGGGCTTCTACTGTCAATCAGGCACCGATAACGGGAGAGTCCCTTCCCGTGGACAAAAACATACAGGATGTTGTCTATGCTGGGACTGTCAATGAAAGTGGATCGTTAGAAGTCAAAGTTACGAAGCTTGTCAAAGATACAGCCATCGCACGAATTATCCATCTTGTAGAAGAGGCCCAGGAACAAAAAGCGCCGACTGAGGCATTTATTGATCGTTTTGCGAAAATCTATACACCGGTTGTTTTTATGCTGGCGATCATTCTCATGGCTATTCCTCCTTTGCTTGGCTGGGGCTCATGGGGAGAGTGGTTCTATAAGGGACTTGAACTTTTAGTGGTTGCCTGTCCTTGTGCACTTGTTATCTCAACACCAGTGGCGATTGTGTCAGCCATAGGCAATGCAGCAAAGAATGGCATTCTAATTAAAGGCGGCACGTTTTTGGAAACGGCAGGAGCTTTAAATGCTATTGCGTTTGATAAGACAGGAACCCTGACGGAAGGGAAACCGCAGGTCTCCAGTCTACACGTAGTAAATGGAACAGAAGAGGAACTGCTTGCCATCGCCCGAACGATTGAAGAACACTCTCAGCATCCTATCGCTTCAGCTATTGTGATATATGCTTCAGAGCGAGGAGTTTCTGCTTTATCGGGGGAAGGTTTCACGGCGATTGCAGGAAAAGGGGCGAAAGCAAATATTAATGGAATCGACCATTTTGCCGGAAATCCGAAATTATTCCGAGAACTGAGCGTCTCATTAGGAGACATGGAAAGTCGGATTCAATCTTTGCAGGATGAGGGGAATACATTAGTAATTATAGGCACACATTCGAAAGTCCTTGGAATGATTGCAGTCGCTGATACCATTCGGAATTCTACAGCAAAAGCATTAAAAGGTATTAAGAGTGTAGGGGTGGAACAAGTTGTCATGCTGACGGGTGACAATGAAGGAACCGCCAAAAAAATCAGTTCTCAAGCGGGGATAGATCGTTTCTTTGCTGAATTAATGCCCGAGGACAAAGTTAACGCCGTTAAGCAGCTTCAAAATGAAGGGAAAATCGTAGCAATGGTTGGCGATGGCATTAATGATGCCCCGGCGTTAGCGACAGCTGATCTAGGGATTGCTATGGGGGGAGCTGGAACAGACACAGCAATGGAAACAGCAGATATTGTGCTCATGGCTGATAATTTAGAAAAACTTCCTCATACCGTGAAGTTAAGCCGAAAAGCTTTGAACATTATCAAACAAAATATATGGTTTTCTTTACTGACAAAGCTCGCTGCGCTTATCTTAATTTTCACCGGTGATCTTACGTTATGGATGGCTGTGATGAGTGATACAGGTGCAGCTATACTAGTCATTTTAAACAGCATGAGGTTGCTTCAGCTTAAAAACTAGATAGAAGGGATAGGATTCCCCTCTATCATACATGGAACTGGGCAGGACATTTTGCATCTTTAACTAAAGCGGCCTGCTTTAGTTCTCACTCTATTCATTTTCTTACCGCCAGTAGTTGGACAGATGTGTTGTTAGTTGTCGGCTGGTTTTCAAAAGATAAAAAAAGCTGGCTGTCATGGTTATTTCCATGTACTGGGCATTAATATTGAGTATTTATTAAAAGAATGATCACAAGAATACTGCACTTCAACACTTAAATATGGTGACTGAATAAGTAAATAATACCGATACCCAGCAATAATAGAAAAAAAGAAGCGAAGAAGTGTACCTTTTTGTAAGTAGCGATAATAAATTCCCAAACAGCGGTAAAACTTAAAAAACCTATAGAAATGCCCAAAATAAGCCCATTCAATTTGAGTGTCAGATCTAAAAAGCTGCCCATAATCGAGAATAAAAGAAAAAAGCCAGATAGGATTAAACAAATGGAAAGAAAGAGGGAAAAATTAAATTGCTGTCTTCTTGAATTTAATAAGGAGACCATAATCGCTAACCCTTCTGGTACTTGATGCAGCAAAATAGCTGTTACGAAAGATGAAGACAGTAGTTGATTATCCAGAGTTGAACCTATAGCTAAGCCAGTCGGAATATTATGAACAGTGATTGCAGTAACTAAGAATACTACCGATCTGTAACGAAAAGAAGGCAATTGATCGAAAAAATTGTGAAGACAGATGCATAGCAGTATGCCTAATGAAGTACCAAGCACAATACTAATTAAACCAAATTCTGTAACAGAATGTGGAACCAGCTCTAACATAATCAATCCTACTAATACTCCTCCACAGAGAAGATACAAATGCTGTACTTTTATTCTGGCAAATTTATAAAGGAACAAAGCAACAAGCGCTCCAAAGCTAGTTCCCAAAAAAATATAACAACTAAGTAAATAATTAGCTGTACTCATAGTTGCCTCCTATTAAAAAAGATAGTTTATTCTTATTCAAGTCGTTGGACAAATAGTCAACGATTAACATGTAATTCTACATACCTTTTAGTTCGAGTCATGTTGGCTAGTTAAACCATAGAACCAAATAGTATACAGATAAATGCTTCATCTAATATTTGTTAAGGGTGAGATAATATGTACCATACAGTCGTAATAGGGGCCGGACAAGCAGGATTAGCCATGGGTTATTATTTAAAACAACTGAAACAACCTTTTATCATTTTGGATAGAGCCCAAAAGGTGGGGGAAGAGTGGAGCAAGAGATACGACTCTTTAGTCTTATTCACACCAAGGGGATACAGCTCTTTGCCGGGTTTGAGAATGGAGGGTGAATCACAAGGTTTTCCTTCGAAAGATGAGGTAGCAAGGTACCTGAACACCTATGCAAGTGTTTTTGATTTGCCTATTCAGTTGAACACAGAAGTAGAGCATGTACGGAAGGAAAATAACCATTTTTCCATTAAAACCAATCGTGAGGAATTCAAGGCAACAAATGTGGTCGTTGCAACGGGGCCTTTCCAGAAACCAAGGATCCCTGACTTTGCGAAGAATCTATCGGTGGACATTATTCAGCTCCATTCTTCTCAATATAAAAACCCAGCTGATCTTCAAAAGGGGACTGTGCTGGTCGTTGGGGGTGGAAATAGTGGTGCTCAAATAGCAGTGGAACTTTCGAAAGAGAGGGAAACCTATCTTTCGATCAGTCAAAAGATGAGATTTTTGCCGTTGAAAATAGGAAACAAAAGCATTTTTTGGTGGTTAGATAAGATTGGTATATTGAAAGCTTCCCATAATTCTTGGATTGCTCGAAGAGTACAGGCAATGGGGGACACGATTTTTGGTTCTGAATTAAAAGAAGCAATTGGAAACGGACGTATCACCCTTAAGGAGCGAACGGTTCATGGCAATGAAACCATCCTGCAATTCAAAGATCAATCTGCCCTTGAAGCACAAAATATTATTTGGGCTACGGGTTTTATATCGGATTATAGCTGGCTTGATATTAAAGATGGGTTTAATGATAAAGGAAAGCCTATTCATCATAGAGGGAAGACAAGTATACCTGGTCTTTACTTTTTAGGCTTGCCCTGGCAGCATCGTCGGGGGTCTGCGCTCCTTCAGGGAGTGGGAGATGACGCTGAGTACATAATGCATGATATCCAAATAAGAAGTTAAAATAAAAACAATTTGAAGTGCTCTGTGAAAAACAATAAAAAGATCGTGGTTGCTACGTTGATTCTTTTCGCGGCTATCGTTGGACTTGTTTTATTCTTAAATTGCGAAAAAGAGACTGTGACAGAAACTGGAATCAGTGTAAAAAACATCCACCCATTGAAAACCAGCCGACAATAGGGGAGGCGGATGCACCTGATTCTAGTATAGAATTCGGAAACTATAAATGTCCTTGGAAAGGAATCAACACTTACAGCAGGTAGCGTTATGTTAACGAGAAGTAATCAAAAGGGGGAGTACCCCTTTTTGGCTTTGCACAAAAACCAACAACGAAACTTAATAGAGCCTTCATATTAAACTATCTTATATAGTAAGTGAACAATGGTTGGATGAAGAAAGAGGAGGAAGGGACTTTCCTAATATTTTTAGTTACTCGATTATGCGTATAAAATCTACGTGTAATATAGATTTCAATAAAGTATACTGTATCAAGATTGCGAAGAAATATAATTAAGCTAAAGGACCGTTTAACAGGGGGGCTTAATGTCAAAATAAAAAAGCTTAGGTTAAGTTTTCCCAAGCTCATCTATGCAAAATTAACTCTTTATTTGATTGACTTGTATCATGATTTTAGTGACATAATGTTCCTTATGGTTCATGACAACTGTATCGTAAATATATTCTTCAAAAACATAATCACCTAAGGCTAAATTTAAACGATCCATCTCCAAGAAAAGTCGCTTATATGTTTTATGTATTGTTTTCTCATCTCCTATATGATATCCGCTGAGAAACTCACCCTTTACACTTTTAAAATACAGATGTCCTTCCTTCGGATTTGGCTGCTCGATATATAAATAGCTATAATTAGTGAATTCTCCCTTTAATACTTGCTCTCGTTTCGTTATTACACCTATTGGATAACCCGTATCAAGTTGTAATACGTCCAATTCATTAATAAAATCCGAAAAGACCTCTACAAATTCCTCATTGTTTATATTTTCAATATTTCTACTTAAATAAAGCGTGGCTTCTGGCAATTGTTCAAGTTTGACTTGATGAAAATCCAGATGCAATGCTTCCTCCATTAAGGCTATTTTTGTGTCAATAATTTTTTCCTTTATTTCGATTTCCTGACGTTTTTTCTCAATCTCTGCCTTTTTTTGATACATGATGGACAAAAAGCTTTCAGGTGATTTATTTTGCGTATATTGTTGAATATCACTTAGCGACATACCGAGATCCTTTAATAAATCGATAACAGAAAATAGTTCTATCTGGCGAATTGAATAATAACGATAACCTTTTTTGTTCTTATATTCTGGGGAGAAAAGCCCGATTTGATCGTAATAAAGGAGTGTCTGTTTGTTTACCTTGCAAAGCTTCGCGAATTCCCCTGTAGTTAAATATTTTCCGTTTTTTTTATTCATTTTTTACAGCTCCGTTCTTGACTATATAGTTACTATATACACTAAAATGGAAATTGTAAAAGATGAAAAACCATACAAATTAGTTTGTAATGACGGTAATTAGTTTGTTAAGGAGAATGTAAAAGATGAGGACTCATAAAGTCACCTTAGGATTATTATTAATGAACTTATTCATAGCTTTTTTGGGAATTGGTCTTGTCATTCCAGTATTACCTACACTGATGAATGAATTGGGCATTACTGGAGCAACGGTTGGCTATTTAACAGCAACGTTTGCCATTGCTCAATTGATTGTTTCCCCATTTGCAGGAAAAGCGGCAGATAAATTCGGCAGAAAAATTATGATTGTAACTGGCTTGTTTATTTTCGGGATTTCAGAGTTTTTATTTGGTATCGGTACGGAGATTAAAATCTTATTTATTTCTCGTATTTTGGGCGGTATTAGTGCGGCGTTCATTATGCCGGCTGTCACAGCTTTCATTGCGGATATTACAACTTTAGATACCCGCGCGAAAGCACTAGGTTATATGTCAGCTGCGATCAGCACAGGATTTATTATTGGTCCAGGTATTGGCGGGTTCTTGGCGGAGTTTGGAACACGCATACCTTTCTTCTTTGCAGGAGCCCTTGGTGTAATTGCGGCTATACTCTCCATTATTTTACTATCTGAGCCGGACCGTAATGAAGAGCATAATGAACAAGCCTCGGATGGCAAAGCTGGCTTCAAGCGTATTATGGCCCCAAAATATTTCCTTGCGTTTATTTTAATTTTTATTGCCTCATTTGGTTTAGCCGCTTTTGAATCGTTCTTTAGTCTATTTGTGGATCATAAATTTCAATTTAAACCATCTGATATAGCGATTGTTATTACAGGTGGGGCGATTTTCGGTGCAGTTTCACAGGTCATTCTATTTGATAAGCTTACACGAATTTGGGGCGAAATTAAATTGATCCGATATAGCTTGATATTGTCGGCCTTGCTTGTCTTTTTAATGACTGTTGCCCATTCATATTTCTCCATTTTGCTTGTTACATTTATTGTTTTTGTAGGGTTTGACCTATTCCGGCCAGCAGTTACGTCATACCTTTCCACTGTCGCCGGGAACGAACAAGGCTTCGTTGGGGGATGAACTCTATGTTTACAAGTTTAGCGAACATTAGCGGTCCGATTCTAGGGGGGATATTATTTGATATAGACATTAATTACCCTTACTACTTTGCGACGGTGATCCTATCTCTAGGAATCGCTATTACATTTTTCTGGAAGAAGCAAGCCAAGGATTCTTTAAGTGAAGTGAAGCCTAGTGCAGATAATTAATCAAGTTGAAATGAAGGGCATGTTTCGTAAGAAGTCTTAAATGATTCCCATAGGGAACAAATCATTCTTTATAGACAGTTAAGACTACCACTTATTGTGGTAGTCTTTTTTATTTTGCTTGTGAATGGGGGCTGTTGATTTCCATTCCAGGCGCTTCGCTTTCCGTGGAGCGAGCGGTGAGCCTCCTCGCCGCGAAAGAGCCTGCGGGGTCTCAACTGTCCCGCTAATCCCGCAGGAGTCTTTGCACCTTTATTTGTCAATGCTGAGGTGGTTTTAGCTCTCCTGCTATTTTGGTGAAGAGCTTTCCAGGAAGTGTAGGCAATCACCCTTACAAAATTTTATATTCTTTTTACATCAATCCTCTCAAAAATTAATATTCTATTGCTATTTTTAATAGGAAATCTACTCAAATAAATGAAATTATAGGAGATGTTGAGATTGAGAGGAAAATGGTTACCTGCTTTTGGTGCTCTTGTATTAGGAATCGGGGTCATTACTGGAGGAGGGACGGTCCTTGCAAAAGAGAAACATAAGGATATTTTGAATGTATCCCATCGCGGGGCGTCGGGGTACGCTCCAGAACATACACTAGTATCCTATGACAGAGGAGAAAAAATGCATGGGGACTACATTGAAATTGACTTGCAAATGACCAAGGATGGACAATTAATTGCCATGCATGATGAGAAAGTGGATCGGACGACAGATGGGACAGGCCTTGTTAAGGATTACACATTAGCGGAAATCAAGCAATTAGACGCAGGAAGCTGGTTTAACGAACAATATCCACAATACGCTGATCCAGATTATGTAGGATTAGAAGTACCAACTCTTGAAGAAATTTTCCGGAAATTTGGGAAAAACAACAAATATTATATTGAAACAAAGTCACCGGACATTTACCCGGGCATGGAAAAAGAACTCTTACGTCTCATCGATAAGTATCGCATAGATAAAGAGACACTTCTTGTTCAATCTTTTAGCCCGCAAAGCTTAGAAATTATGCACAAGCTCGATCCATCTGTGAAGCTAATTCAATTACTATCTTATAAAACAAATGCGGTAATAACAGATGAAGAAGTAGCAGCCATTAAGGGTTATGCGATTGGAGTAGGCCCTAACCATACATACTTAAATAAAGAATACGTACAAAAGGTCGTTAATAAGGGACTTGAAATCCATCCATATACAGTAAATGATAAAGAAAGAATGAAGCTGTTAATTAACTGGGGTGTGACAGGAATGTTCACGAACTTCCCAGATTTGCTTCATGAAGTTAAAAAGGGAAAATAAGTTTCTTTTGTTTAAGCGAGGGGAGAGAAGTCATATGTTTAGGAATTTAAAGAATCCTTTTTTAAGCTCTAGAAGAAAATAGATATAATAGTTAGCATTACACTGAATAGGGAGTTTAACAGAATGAAGGGCATGACTGCAGAAAAGCAGTCTGCAGCTAAAAACATTGCAGATGCTTTGAAAATAAGAACGAAAAAAGAGGGAGATTTTGAGGACAAAGGTTATATCGCCACATAGGTTTTTCAATAATAACCAAAAGAGACTTAAAAAATATACGGGTTAATTAGATTTGTAAAGTGACAATAAAGTTATTTATTTTCAAAATCTCAAATACACAAAACCCCGTTCTGCTTTTAGATCGTGGTTTTGTGTATTTAATTATTGATGTAAAAAACTTTGCCATACTTAAAAATACCACGGTAAAGTTGTTTAAATGAAAGAGCCCGTAAACTCATTCTAAATGATTGTTCACTTTTTTTAACACTGTTGCAGGCACTCCTGCAACAACAGTATTTTCAGGGACATCCTTCGTTACGACTGCACCTGCCGCGACAACAGAGTTGTTTCCAATCGTCACACCGGGTAGTATGGTGGCGTTCGAACCAATCCACACATTCTTGCCAATCACGACCGGGGAAGGGTATGTTGTGTTTCTTGTTTCTAAGGGTAATCCATGATTAAGTGTAGCAATCGTAACATTCATTCCTATTAGCGAACCGTCTCCAATCGCAATTCCGCCTCTGTCCTGGAAGGAACATCCTGTGTTAAAAAATACGTTTTTTCCAATCGTAATATTTTTACCAAAGTCTGTGTAAAAGGGCGGAAAACACATAAAAGACGAATCCACTTTTTCACCTGTCAGCTCACTAAAAATCTCTACAATTTCTTCTTGTGAATGATAGGAAGTATTCAATGCCATCGTTATCTTTTGGGCTTCATAACTACATTGAGTTAACAGCCCGTGCAATTCTTTATCCTCACCTGAAATTGGATGGCCTTTCTTACAAAAGTCAATAAATTCTTGCATGTCCATTTTAAAAATCACCTGCCTTTTTTACTATTGTTAAACATTTATCATTCCACGATTAAAAGTTGACTGCTTTCCGCCTTACACATGGATTCATCAAAAGTAGGATAAATCATTTACTTTTATACTATCCATCCTTGCTGCGATATTTTCAGATAGTTTTCTATCGTCTAGTTTTTAACTCTTTTCTCTATGCTCCATCCCATGAGAAGGAGCATAGAGAGGGAGTTAATGATTTTAAATAGCTCAGTGTTATTAGCGATTTTCCATTGTTTTGACATTGTTCTTGTCTTAGTCGTTCTCTAATGAGACGCTTTATTGAGAAAAATAAGGTATCCCATTTTTATTCACAAAACCGGTGCTTCCTTAACCAAATTCATATTGTGCTCGTGTCAATGACGAATCGATACTTCACATCAGAAGCTAATACTCGTTCGTAGGCTTCGTCAATTTGATCGGCTGAAATAACTTCAATCTTAGGAGCAATAGTATGTTTTGCACAGAAGTCTAACATTTCCTGAGTCTCACGGATGCCTCCGATCATCGACCCTGCAAATGAGCGGCGATGACCGATTAAATTTATCACGTTTAGCGACAGCGGTTCTGCAGGAGCACCGACGTTTACCAGCGTGCCATCAAGAGTGAGCAGTCCTAAATAGGCATCCAGGTTAATCTTTGCGCTGACCGTGTTAATAATTAAGTCAAAATTTCCGGCAAGTTTCTCAAATGTTTCTAGGTCGCTTGTGGCATAGTAATGATCTGCTCCTAACTGCAAACCATCTTCCTTTTTCTTCAATGTTTGCGATAGAACAGTGACCTCAGCTCCCATAGCGTGTGCAATTTGGACAGCCATATGACCAAGGCCGCCCATACCTACAACAGCCACTTTCTTCCCGGGCCCCGCACCCCAATGGTTTAATGGAGAATAGGTCGTAATGCCTGCGCAAAGTAATGGTGCTGCAGCGTCCATTTCTATGCTATCAGGAATTCTGAGAACGAAATCTTCCTGTACGACAATGTGGGTAGAATAGCCGCCTTGGGTAGGTTCTCCGTATTTATCAACACCAGCGTAGGTTTGAATATTTCCTTTGAGACAGTATTGTTCTTCTCCTTTGCGGCAGTTTTCGCATTCACCGCAGGAATCAACCATACATCCGACCCCTACCCGGTCACCGACTTTATATTTTGTAACATTAGGTCCTGTTGCTGTGACAACTCCTGCAATCTCGTGTCCTGGGACGAGTGGATAATTCACTAGTCCCCACTCGCCATGAGCGGTGTGAATGTCAGAATGGCATATTCCTGCGTATTCAATTTCAATTAGAACATCGTGCAAATCAAGGTCGCGTCGTTTAATTTCAGCTGCTCGAAACGGTTTGTCTGGCCCATCAACAGCTCTTGCTTTAGCGATGATCATTCATAAAGCCTCCTAATGATTTATACTTTCCAAGAGAATGTGCTTGTATCAGGCAAATGAATCACTCAGGTCAAGCTCCTCTTCATTCATTTCTATCCCAGCAGTTTTCTCTTGCAAAACAATGTTAATACCTATAGTTAACTCTAGGTCAAGTGATTGATTTATACTTTTTAAAGCGCTTCTTAACCATACACATTTCAAGTCAGCTATCAATTTAGTTGAGAGCTAGCCATGTCTTTTTGAAAATATGTTCATCTCTATTAATCAAGCTAGTCTTTATTTTCCTTTGATAGGACTTTGACATTCAGCAAACATTAAGATAACATCTCCTTATAATATTAGAGTTAACTCGAGGTCTATGATATTAAGAAAGGGAGAGTAATATTGAAGACATATTCTATCAGTGAAGTGGCTAAAGAATTAAATTTGACAGTATATACTTTGCGTTATTACGACAAAGAGGGACTTATGCCTTTTGTAGAACGGACAGCTAGCGGAACACGCTTGTTTAAGGAGTCTGATATCGATGCTTTAAAAATCGTGGAATGTCTAAAATCCACCGGAATGCCTATTAAGGAGATTAAAAACTTCATTGATTGGTGTTCTGAAGGGGATTCCACGTTGCAACAAAGGTATGACATGTTTATGGAAAGAAAGGCTAATGCAGAAGCACAGATGGAAGAATTGAAGAAAACAATGAAACTGATTGAGCATAAATGCCTATATTACAAAACTGCATTGGAAGCCGGTACGGAAGATATTTATAAAAACAATAAAATAGAGATTCCTAATTAATAGAAGACATTTATATTCATGTATATATAGTGCAGGTAGTCTGTTTTTATCATTTGATACGGTTAACATATAAAGAAGAAGCCGGTTTTCCAAAGTGAATTTCGGCTTTTTACTTTAACTTTGTAAAGATTTATACTTAAATTGAAAAGAGGGATTGTTTAACAAGAACTAAAAGATTTAGACACCAATAAAACACAGAGATTCTGATTTGTCGCTTTTATTTGATTTGTCGTTTTTCTTGATGAAATATGACGCCTAAAAGGGCTATTCCTCTTATAAGAGATATTTGACTGTTTCTTTTGCATCTGTTACGATAAATTTTAATAAAAGCATACAAATTCGTTGATGAGAAAAAGTAGCGTTTCGTCTTGATCCACAGAGAGCTGACATTTTGGTGCAAGTCAGTGTTCGAGTGTTACGTGAAGATCCTCTCTGAGAAGCTAGACCGAATTTTAAAGTAAGTCTAGCCGGGCGTCTACCGTTACAAGGAACACGTATGATTGTACGTTGCTAAGTGCTATTGATCGGATCAATAGAATTAGGGTGGTATCGCGGTTAACCCCGTCCCTTACTAGGGATGGGGTTTTTGTGTGCTTTTAAAAAATTTTAGGAGCGATATCTATGAACTCTAATGAAGAAAGTAAAGAAACAGTTGTACAGCGGGAGAAACAAATACGGAATTATTGGGCAGAAGCAGATACCTTTCGTCAATCTGTACAATTAAGAGAAGGCAAAACGCCTTTTGTTTTTTATGAAGGGCCTCCCACTGCCAACGGTCTACCCCATGTAGGGCATGCCTTTGGTCGAACGATTAAAGATGTAGTGGCAAGATACAAAACAATGCAAGGCTTTCAAGTAGAAAGAAAGGCTGGCTGGGATACTCATGGTCTTCCTGTAGAACTGGGGGTTGAAAAGCAGCTCGGTATTTCAGGAAAACATGAGATTGAACGCTACGGTATAGAAGCTTTTATTAATCAGTGCAAGGAAAGTGTATTCACTTACGAGAAGAAATGGCGATCGTTTACGGAAGAATTAGGCTATTGGGTGGATATGGATCACCCCTATATGACACTAAGCAATAAATATATCGAAAGTGTTTGGAACATTTTAAGTAAGGTTCACAAAGATGGGCGATTATATAAAGGGCATCGTGTGTCACCATACTGCCCTAGCTGTCAAACTTCTCTGAGTTCGCATGAAGTAGCGCAAGGCTACAAAGATGTAAAGGATTTATCAGCAACGGTAAAATTTAAGCGCCTTGATGCAGATGAAGAATATTTCTTAGGGTGGACAACAACGCCATGGACATTGCCTGCAAATGTTGCCCTTGCCATGAATCCAACGTTAACATATGTGCGTGTTCGAAAGGCAAATGTAATTTATATACTGGCCAAATCATTAGTAGGAAAGGTACTTGGTGATGAGGTAAGTATACTTAGTGAACATAGTGGTCATGAGTTTGAGGGAGTACATTACGCTCCACCATTTGATTATGTAACAGTTAAGAGAGGTCATCATGTCGTATTAGCAGATTATGTTACTGAGGATAGCGGAACCGGTATTGTTCATATTGCTCCCGCTTACGGTGAAGAAGATTATAAAACCGTCCAGCAAAATGATTTATCCTTTGTCAATATTGTCGACCAAAGAGGATGTTATACAAACGACGTTACAGAACTTTCAGGGAAGTTTGTGAAGGACTGTGATGTAGACATTATCAAAATGCTTTCTGAACAAGGCATCCTTTTTCACAAGGAAAAATATGAGCATAGCTATCCGCATTGCTGGAGATGTGATTCTCCTTTACTGTACTATGCAACGGATAGTTGGTTCATTAAGATGTCGTCTTTAAAGGATCAGATGCTTGCGAACAATTCAGCTGTTAATTGGTACCCAGAGCACATTAAAAACGGACGTTTTGGAAACTTTCTTGAAAATCTTATGGATTGGAACATAAGCAGAAATCGATACTGGGGCACCCCTTTAAATGTTTGGATATGTTCAAATTGTCATTATGAAGAAGCGCCTGGCAGTATAGAAGAACTTCAAAAAATAGCCAGGGCTCCGCTAGCAGACAAGCTGGAATTGCATAAGCCCTATATTGATAAAGTACAGTGTATATGTCCGAAGTGTGAGAGCGTAATGCAGCGAACGCCTGAAGTCATTGATGTTTGGTTTGATAGTGGTTCTATGCCATTCGCACAGCATCACTATCCGTTTGCAAACAAAGAAAAGTTTGAGTCGCAATTTCCTGCAGATGTCGTTATTGAGGGGATTGACCAGACGAGAGGTTTCTTCTACAGCCTGCTTGCTGTTTCGACCTTATTTACGGGAAAAGCTCCATATAAAAACGTCTTGTCACTTGGACACGTACTTGATGAAAACGGACAAAAAATGTCTAAGAGCAAAGGGAATGCTTTAGATCCTGTTGAGCTTATAAAGCAATACGGTGCGGACGCACTTCGCTGGGCATTTCTGGTTGATAGTTCACCATGGAATCCAAAGCGTTTTTCAAAGAAAAATGTGCAAGATGCAAAATCAAAATTGATTGATACATTAGATAATACTTACAAATTTTATGCCATGTATGCGAAGACAGATGGGTTCGTATATGATGGAAAGCAAACAGGTGAGAGAACAACCCTGGATAAGTGGATACTTTCACGCCTTCATAATACGGTTAAACTCGTTAATCGTTATATGGATCACTATCAATTCACTCAAGCTACACGAGAAATTGCCATGTTAGTTGATGAATTAAGCAATTGGTATGTACGACGGTCAAGAACTCGTTTCTGGGTGTCAGGGCTTTCAGAAAATAAAAAAGCAGCCTATTCAACGCTATTTGAAGCACTTGCTACGATCAGTCGCTTGTTAGCTCCGTTTGTTCCATATGTTGCAGAAGATATCTATTTGAAATTAGATCAAGAAAGTGTTCATTTACAAGACTATCCAAAAGCTAATGAGTCGATGATTAATCCTAATTTAGAGGAAGATATGCAAACGATCTTGAAGATAGTAGAATTGGGCCGAAGTGTTCGTAACGCCCAAAGCATTAAGGTTAAGCAGCCCTTGCAGAAAATAATCGTATGGAATAGTGAAGGGGAACACCTTTTGCAAGATTACACAGACATTATTAAAGACGAACTGAATGTTAAAAATGTTATTTATACGAAAGATTTATCACAATATGAATCCACTACATTAAAACTGAATTTTAAAACAGCAGGTGCAACGTTTGGTAAACTGGTAAATGCGGTGAAACAATATGTCGATCAACTAACTGATACTGAGAAGAATACATTACTTGATTACGGTCAAATAAAAATCAATATAGAGGGGCAAACGGTAATATTACAGAAGGAGCATATCAACGTTGAGTATGCAGTTTCCTCTGGTTTTGAGATGGCGGGCGATCAGCAGCTAAAGGTAATAGTGGACACAAAACTTACCCCTCAATTAGTAGAAGAGGGGCAAGTTAGAGAATTAATTCGAGCGATACAAGACACTCGCAAAAAAATAGGTTTACCTGTTGAGATGTATATAGCGGTCAATATTTCAGCAACAGCTAAGGCGAAAGAAATAATTCAGCGCTTTGAGAGCCTAATTAAAGAAAACGTGCTTGTTCACGATATTAGCTTTGAAATGCTAAGCGATTCCGAACAGTATATGGAAGTAAAACTTGGTGATGAGACAGTAAAGGTCTCATTGAGGTATTAGGTTATCATACAAAAAAAGAAAAGCCCTGCGGTCAGCTAATTTTCAAACTGGCCGCAGGACTTTTTAATACAATCTCCTAAAAAGCAGTGAAACATTCGGGTTTAAAAACCTTCTTTTTACAACATTTTGATTATGATAGGTTAAAAGGTTGATCTTACGATTGTAGATGGAGTAAATCGTTTAAAACTGCCAGGCATTGAAGTATTGAGAGGATGTTTGATGATATCAACATTGGGATTGTAATGATCAGTATGCTGGGCATACAGCGAAAGTTAGCTTGCTATCATAGCTGTTCGAATCTTTTAATTTCCGCGCTAGAAATTTTCAATACTGAGTATATAATTTTAGTTTTCTAGGCATGATTATACATGATAAAAAAAGCAGGGTGAATTTATAAATATAACAAAATCATTTGGAAAGGAAAGGGGTTTTTTGATGGTAAACTAAAAAAATAGGAAAAAATAAAAAAGGCTTTATAAACTGATACTACTATCATGTATAATGAATTGGGCAATCTTTTAAGAAATCGAGGTATAAAATGGTTATTCTTGGACTTATTACTCTTGCTTTATTTGTTGTTTTCCTGGGATTTTATTTAACAGATCCTAGAAGAATGATAAACGGTTTTCTATTTAACCTGTTTTTTTGTTCATTACTTACTTTTTGTGGTTATGTAGGGTTCAGCTCAGGTAATCGGATTTTTATGATAATTGCTATTATTCCACTTGTATTTCTACTCTTTATCTCAACATTCGGATTATTCGCTTTAAGTATAGGGTTATTTTTAAATGGACGAATCCTGATGAAAAAAGAAAGCAGGCGATTCTCCAACAGTTTAACCCTCATTTCAGGGATCTTTCTTTTATTATTGTTCTTATTCAGAACCATGAATCCTGAGCGTTTTTTATCTGCTGAATTTCGACCTCTATACGCTGGGGCTTCTTTAATAATCGTTTATTTCTTTCTACACTTAACCAATTTTTTAACTGCTTATTTTTTGTATCAATTTAATAAGCCGAAATATGACCAAGACTTTATCATCGTGCTTGGCAGCGGGTTAATTAACGATAAAGTGCCGCCGCTTTTGGCCAGTCGAATTAATAAGGCAATTGATTTTTATTGGAAACAAGCGGATGCCGCTTTCCCGCCTATTATCCTTTTCTCAGGCGGACAAGGACCGGATGAAAACCTTTCTGAAGCGGAAGCCATGCAAAAGTATGCTATAGAGAAAGGAATTCCTTTTGAGCATACATTAACAGAAACACGTTCAGTTAATACATTTCAGAATATGCTTTACTCAAAACAAATAATGGATTCAGTAAAAGGAGACAAATATAACAGCATCTTTACTACAAACAATTTCCATTTATTCAGGGCTAGCCTGTATGCAAAAAAGGCAGGTTTAAAGAGCCAAGGAATTGGTTCAAAAACTGCACTCTACTACTGGCCAAATGCCATGATCCGCGAGTATATTGCCATTGTCGTGATGCAACGTAAACGCCATACCATTGTAGTGGGAACAATTTTAGGATTTTCAGTCCTGCTAACCATTATTTCTTTATTAGTTTTATAACCAATACAAAAAGCCATTCACCTTTTGTGAATGGCTTTTCTAATATGAATTAGTTAAGTTTAAAGACGCATCATCGATCAAATTTAAATGTCAATCGTTGCTCTATAGCCAACCTCGCGATGAATAGTGATTCTTCCATTATGAACTTTAATGATGTTATTGGCCATGCCCAATCTTAGTCCGGATCCTCTATGTGCTGATCCAGTGTTGGTTCCGCGAATAAATCTTAAAAAATGAAGCAAAGCCTGTTTTAAGAAATTCTCTTATTTTTTCTTGGGACAATATCTGCAACATGGTCAAAGTAGAAGGTGCGTTTCCCTTTTTTTAACATGACCAAAACGGCATGAATGCATAAAGTCAGCCACATGATGCTAACAAACGTGAAGATAGTCATTGTTACCCATACATGAATAGCGTAAAAGTGAGATTCTATTTCTAATTTAATGTGATCGAGAAGGTTAAGTGACATAGATGCCAGCCAAGGTAAATATAAGGCAACGGTTCTTTTTAGCATAGCTTGCCATGAAGGGATATCCCCCTCCAAATTCGCAAGTTTAAATCGCATTATACTTGTTCCGATTGTTTTTCCTCCCCATAGAAGAGGCAAAACAAAGTATAGCACCATAAAGCCAACTGTTGTATATATCATTTCTGCGAATCCACTTGATGTGAATAGTCCGACTGTGAAAGTAAACGTTAACTTAATGACAATATAATCTATAAGTACAGCAAGTAATTGCGACAGCGGCGGCACTAGAGGGCTCTTCTGCATTTTTTCCGCTTTCGCCAATAGTTTTTCCTTGGAAGGAAATAAAGCCAATATGACTGGAGCCACAAGAAAACCAAAGAGCGCACCTGTACTATTTAACATTAAATCGTCAACATCAAATAAACGATAGGGGCATTTATAAATTCCATAAATTCCAGTAACCTGTGTTATTTCGTAAAAGAGAGACAGGGCAAATCCTAAAGCTAATGCCTTTTTCCAATATTGTTTTTCTTTGAAAAAGTATCTCAAATATACGCCAAAAGGAAGTAATAATAGAAAATTAAATGCTGCCTGCCAGAAGGCACTTTGATTGAATATCTGAATATACGACCTCGGTTGTGACCAAATAATTGAACTGCTTTTAAAAATATCTCCTATAAAGGTGAATGGCTTTAATGAATAATAAATGGTATCTGGTGATTGAAAAGCACAAGTATTCCTAGTTGACGGAAGCGGCAGGAGAACTAAAAATAGTGCTGATAGCATATAGAAAATAAATGAGTAAACAACAATGGAAGCCCAAATACTAAAATATCCATACTTTCGATAGCTATATACCAGCCAGGGAATGACAAGTAGATAACCCAATACACCAAACATAATAAAGGCGGTCATTATCGGTTGGATATATATAGACATACATACACCTCTTTTTGCTCAGTATACTTTGAATCAATTTAAAAAGCAGGCAAAATGCGCTGATATTTACGCATCTTGTCTGCCTTATTATTGTTTAATTGGATACAAGATATTCATAGCGCAATTTTAAAGTAATTAGATAAGTCATTAGGCTGGCATGGTAAAATTAGGTGTAATTTTCCTGTTTTATTAATGAGGGGAGGCACCTAATTTATGAAGCTAACAATTTTGCATATAGAAGATGATCAAGAAATTGGCTCATGGGTAAGCAAATTTTTAACAGAACGTGGATATGAAGTCATTTGGATTACGTCTGGTCATGAGGCAATGAAGCATATGGAACGGGCTGATCTTGTTATCTTGGATATTATGTTGCCGGGGTTAGATGGTTATACAATCGGTCAGCGTCTGAAGAAGAAATACCCGAATACACCAATTATGATGCTATCGGCAAGAACTTCTATGGAAGATAAGTTACAGGGACTCAGTTTCGCGGATGATTATATGACAAAGCCGTATCATCCTAATGAGTTAGCTGCCCGTATTCAAGTACTAGTAAGGCGATTAGGAGTTATTGCACCAGAAAATATCGAGGTTATGCATTTACGAATTGATCAGAAGTCAAATCGGATCATCAATACAATTTCTAAGGAAGATATTATTTTGACGGGAAAACAATTTCATATATTTATGTATTTATTAGACCACTTGAATCAAATATTGACGAAAAAACAAATTTACGAAGCAGTGTGGGGAGATGCTTATATTGAAGGGGATAAAACATTAATGGTTCACATACGCCATTTGCGTGAAAAAATTGAGTTGGACACAAGCAATCCGCAAATCATTGAAACAATCCGAGGGCTTGGATATAGGATGAAATCATGAATATCATACAATCTTTAATGACGAGATATTTGTTTCTTATTTTATTTGCCCTCGTCCTTTTTCCTCTTATTCCAGCCATTTATTATTCCCCTCTTCTGTTCAATAAAGGATTATACGATCCAAAGGAAATAGAAGCTATATGGAAGCGGGAGGCAGTTGAATTAGATGGCAAGGAAGCGAAGATAATTCATCATCGTCTTCAGTCTATAAAAAATAAGTATCCAAAGGCTAAGGTTTTCTGGGTAAATGGAAGTGGCGAATCTAGATTTATTGGAAAGAGGTCTGCCGATATTCCTGAAAATTGGACATTTACCGATTCTCTTATATTTATGGAGGAAAGCAAGTTTCATGTGGATACGTTTTTACAAAATAAAAACCCTCAAAATGTATATACCATTACGGCATTAATAGGAAACGATCCTAGACAAGGGATAATGGTTCTTCAAGTTCCAATTACTGATACAAACCTTGGCAGTATTTCTCTATACAAAGACTTTCCATTTATCATATTTTTATTTCTGTTAGTGGAGCTTTTTTATTAATCTCTTGGTTTTTCTTCTTTAATATACGCAACCGGCTTGTTAAGCTTCAATTTGCGATGTCTGAAACGGGAGATGAAGGTATCCCTGATGAAGTCGGGATTAGAAAAATGGACGAGATTGGAAGGCTGGAAGGTGCTTTTAACGAGATGATCAACCAGTTGAAATGCAGCAGGGATAGAGAGAAAGAGGAAGAAAATCTTAGGAAACGGCTAATCGCCAATATGTCTCATGACTTGCGAACACCCTTAACAGTCATGAGACAGCACGTATATTCCGCAAAGAAGTACCCAGCATCCTCTGCAGTAATAGAATCACTTCAAATTGTTGAAAACAAACTGGATGATATGGACAAAATGATCAACAATCTTCTTTCTTATACACTGCTTTCAGCTGGTAAACATCCGATTGAAATGCGAGACACGGATATATTGGATGAAGTTCGGAAAGTTATAGCGGAATGGTATCCTATATTGGAACGGTATAAGTTTGACATAGATATTGATTTACCGGAAAGATCGCTGATATGGAAGGTAGACCCTATTTGGTTTAAAAGTATTTTGGATAATTTAATTCAAAATGTTACTCGGCATGCTCGTTCAGGGCGATATATTGGAATTCAGGCGGTTGAATGTCATGGCTCCACTTTCATTGTCATTAGGGACAGGGGGAAGGGTTTAATCATGAATCTGAAGATAAAGGTGCCGGAATTGGGCTATCAATTGTTTCGCTTATGATGAAGGAAATGAATTTAGATTGGGAAATTGCCACTTCCTCGGAGGGAACCAGCATTTATTTGGGCATGAAAACTTAAACAAAACTTAAACAAGAAGTCATCTTAATGAACACCTTTGCAGTATATCCTTTTTATAAATAACAAATAGAAAGGATTGTGTTCAAATGGAGATGAGTACTCAAAAAATGAGAATGAGAAGAGAGAATGTCTTTTGAACTTAAAACATGAGAAACAATTAAAGTCAGAAATAGCTGACAAAACTTATTTCACTAAAGGATGGGGCTATACTGCAGCTCTTGCACTGTTGCCGTATGCAATTTTAAAATCGCTTTGGGCATGGGGATCAACGGTAGGAATTGAAACAAAACAAGCTATACGAGATGTAGCAGGATTTGGCGATACCTTAAAGGAAGGACCTGCTTTTCTATTTACGTTATATACCATCGGAATAGACTTCACCGCTGTCTTAGCGATACTGGCATCTTCATTTGCTTTAGCTCTTGTGACTTCCTGGGGGAGAAACTGCCAAAATGGTTATTAATCTTATCAGGGTGGTCAGTTGGGGTGTTGACAGTTCTAGTTAGCTTCTTGACAGCTCTTCAATTTTTGGGAGTGCTTCCTAAAGGATACACCGAAGGGTTAGCCACTTGGGTGTATGTGGTAACGTATGGAGGATTGTTCTTGTGGGGAGTAACTGTATTTATAGCAACTTTGTCGTTCCAGCATCGGATTAAAAACAAATAATCTCATAAAGATAAAGGATATTTTAAGCGATAACCTACTTCCAGAGCTTATCTTGAATACCCCTTTCAGTGTCCAAAAACACTTAACACTGAAAGGGGATTTGGTCAAGGTACTTGAGCGCAGTACAGAATTAAAAGTGGTTGGCGCAGGTCTGGGTCTTAGTTCCAACGCTTGGAAAGGGATCGTGCGTTTGGGAACTATCGATGATTTAGAAATGAAATGCCGCCTCATAAAAAGCATGAAATTCCTTGATCAAAAAGGAGATCTGATAAGCGAAATGGATATTGAATGCTTAAACCATAAATATAAGGAAAAAGTCAGTTAGGGAGAATAAACATGAGCTTTAGAAGAGAGTCAAGAATTTTAGAAATCCCCAAATGGGGGATATTTACATAAGTCCTGAGAAAATGCCTTCGCCGTTCATGTAACTAAAGAAGAAAAAGATGCTATTTATGTAGATAGTTTTCTATGGGATTTAGGTAGTTGGAAAGCTGTTAATTTTTCTGCTAAAGATGAAGCTGTAGAATTTTTTAAAAAAAGAGCACTTAAATTTAAAAGACAAATATCTATGCATTTTCATTAAAAAAAGATTTTCAAAAATAAAAGAATACCTATCAGTAACTTTTTTGAATGGATGAATGTAAAATCTTTCACCCATTTATAAATCGTTGTTTCTGGCACGCCATATCGCTGCTTAATTCTTTAACCGGGCTCCCGGAACGATACAAATCGACATTCTCTTAAAGTCATCATTATATTTTTCGCCTGCAGGTTTATCTTCTAATCCGGCCACATCCTCTCAAAATAATTCCAGGGGCTTAATTAAACGGTGTCCACGAAACTATATTAACTCCGCGTCTTTATACCCTAATTTAAATTAAAGGAAATAGATACAAATAGTTTCTTTTTGAACAATTGGTCTATAAACCTGTTTTTTGAAAATTAACGCCTTTTTAACAATGTACTTACAGTAAAAGTACAATCTTTATTTAAAATGTAAAAGAAGCATTTTTAATAAGGAGGAAGTTATGGGGAAAAGGTCTGTTTATACGTTAGCACTTGCCACTTGTTTATCTGTTTCAACATTTGTCTCAGAAATATCTGCCGAAGGGACGACGGAGTCTGTACAAACACCCATGTTAGATGTTCAAAAAAACCCCTCATTACTTATTACTGAGTTGGTTCCGAATACAACTAATGTACCTGGCAGTTCAACCGATGCCTACGAATTTATTGAGATATATAACAATAGCGATCAACCTGTGCCATTGAAAAACTATCAATTAATTTATCGCTATCCAGATGGAAGTAAAGGAGATGCAACATGGACATTTAAAGAAAATAAAACGATTCCTGCACAAGGCACGATCGTAGTTTGGGTGAAAAATGAAGCCAATGCAGATTTGACATTAGCTGACTTTAACAAGCAGTTCAATAGTCAATTGACGGAAGATCAATTAGCGACGGTAGAATCAGCAGGAATGTCGAATACAGCTGCACGGACATTAGCAATTGCTGATACATATACTAACGAATTATCAGAAGCAAGCTATTCACCAGACCAAGTGCAAGAAAATAAAGGTATTCAATATCAATTATCGGCTGATCAAAAAAAGATGGATGTCATCCATTTTAGTGAGCCGGCAACACCAGGAGCAGTCTTGCCAGAGCAAGTGCCGGAAGAACCTGTGCATGTTGTTGAGGATACAGTAGCTCCTGTGATCGAACATACTCCTGTAGCTTCTATTCAAGCAGGTGAAGATGTCCAGCTGAATGCTCAAGTGACAGATGATACAACGGTGAAAAATGTCAAAGTCACGTATCGATTGAATCAAGATAGCCCTTCGACAGAAATAAATATGTCAGCTGATGCACAGACGCCTAATACATATACGACAGTAATTCCTAAAGAAGAGATGGTAGGAAAAGAAATCTTTTATCAAATCCATGCATTTGATGGAGTGAATATAGCAAAAACAGAAGAATATAAAGTAACAGTAGAAGGGCATACATACGATTCGCAGAAAGTTCCTCAGCTGTTAATGACGGAACTTGTACCTGATTCCGCTAATGTTGGCGGTCTTGATGGGTATGAGTTTATCGAGGTGTATAACAATACGACAGAAACGGTGAACTTGAAAGACTATAAGATTCGTTATCGTTATCCAGCAGAAGGCCCAGGCGCTGATTTGATTTGGGGACCAGAGAAAGAAGACATCCTTTTGCCATCAGGTGGAACAATGGTATTTTGGATCATTAATGGAGCGAATCAAGATAAAACAGTAGCTGACTTTAACAGTCACTATAATGTTGATTTAATAGAAGACAAGAATATTGTGAAGGTATTTTCTGATGGAATGGCAAATAGCGGCGCTCGCGGCATTTCAATTGCGACAAATACAGGGAAAGACGTTTCAGTAGGCTATTATAATGATGAAGGAACGAAAGATGATACGATAGCTGACAAAGGCATCTTGTATACATTTCCGACAACACCGGGTGATACGGTAATGAAGAAATACAGCAGCGGCAAGGATATGGCAACACCAGGAACACTAGCCGACCGTCAAAAGCCAGCTCAAAAGGTAAAATTACCAATTGATAATGAAAAACCAGTCGTATCGGATATTACGGATCAAACACCCGTATCTGAAATGAATGATATCCAACTAACTTTTGATCTAAAAGACAATCATGCTGTGAAAACAGCCCGTTTATTTTACAAAACAAATAAAGATTCTCATTATCAATCTGTTGATTTAACAGAAAACTATGATGATAAATTGTACCACCATGCCATTTACTCTCCTAGTTTAATAGGCAAACAATCGGTTGAATATTATCTGGTTGTGTCGGACGGAGTGAATGAGACAAAGACAGAGGCGAAGAAGATTTCTATTTTACAAGATCAGCAACAAACCGGGATCGGTTTGAATGTAGAAGATGACTCTTTATTAAATAAAACAGCTTTAATTAAAGCTTCCCATCCAAAAGAATTTGCGAATACGAAGCTTTCCATTGATGGCAAGGATGTAACAGCGGAAACCACACCAGCTTTAGCAGAACCGGCCTATTTTGCTTTCGATGTAAAGAAGGTAAACCTTTATTTTAAAAATGGTGTCACTATTGGCGATGAAACATTACATATTTTTGATGATACGATCGATACATATGTAACAAAAACTGTTCCGGTCGATCCCAAATATTTTGAACAAGGAAAGGATGCTATTATTTCCATCCGCTCCGGAACAAAGGTATCTCCTTTTGATGAAGAATCCGAGGAAAACCGAGATGATTTTTACGTAAAAAACGTCCGGCTCGTATTAAAAGATGGAACGATCATTTACGATCCTGCTTACAGCAATCCAGATAAAGAAATTTCAGTAGGAGACGGAGCGTCAGCCAAACCAGTCATTGATTTCTCTTTTAAAGTGCCAGATGAGAAATTTATTGCAAAAGCTTATAAATGGGACACAACGAAAGCGCAGGAAGGCACTCACATTGTTGAGGCAACAAACGGAGAGGAAAAAGCCCGGGCAAACGTCATTGTTGATAATCGCGGGCCAGCCTTGACAGCCACTCTAGAAGAGGGGAAGGAATATAAAGGTCCGATCTCTATTAATGTTGAGGCAAAGGATGATTTGTCAGGAGTTGACAAAGTAACAGCAGAACTTGATGGAAAAGAAATCAGCCTTCCGCTTGAAACATCTTCCGCCAAACTAAAACCGGGTGCACATACGCTAAAAATAACAGCTGTCGATCAGGTAGGAAATGAAGCGGCTAAAACTGTTACATTTCATGTTGCTGAAGAGCAGCCGTATAAGCCAGAAGCAGTAAATCCAAAAGATGGTGCGAAGAATGTTTCTACTTCTACAAAATTAAAAGTGAAAGTGTCTGACCCAACAAAAGATGCTCTTGATGTGTCATTTATGAAAGGTTATCAGTATAAAGCGAATGAAGCAGATCATGTGTCTGTATACGAAAACAACGTGGATCGTGAACCGCCAAAGGAAATGATCCCTGCTGGAGAACAGCCTGTAACAGATGTTGACAAGTTAGCAGCGGCTGATCAACAGTATGTGACAACGAAGTCAACCGATCAATTTCCATACCAGCGCTTTGAAGTGAAAGTAGACGAAGAGGTTAGTGAAAATGATGAAATTGAGCTGAACTGGGAAGGGAAATCACTAATTGGCCGTAAAGTGTCCATGTATGTATGGAATTACAAAGCGAACAAATGGGAACTAACAGAGTGGAAAGTGGCTGAAGATGATAAGAACTTTAAGTTACAAGGTAGTGTGAAGGGTTCCGATTATGTGAAGGATAAGAAAGTACAGGTAATGGTTCAAGATGAGATTGCCTCGACAACTCAATTTGATTATTCCTTTATTTGGATGTCTGACACACAATATTACTCTGAAAGCTATCCACATATTTTTAAGAAAATGACTGAGTGGACCGTTGCTCAAAAAGAAGAGATGAATATTAAATATGCCTTTCATACGGGAGATCTTGTAGATGAGGCTGACCAGGAGTATCAGTGGAAACACGCTGACGAATATATGGGATATTTAGATAAAGGGAATGTCCCGTATGGCGTGTTGGCCGGTAATCATGATGTTGGCCATAAAACAGGTGATTATAATGAATATGGAAAATACTTTGGAGAAGCTCGTTTTAAAGACAAAGATTACTACGGGGAATCTTATAAAAATAACCGTGGTCATTATGATCTGATTAGCTCAAATGGCAATGATTTTATCATGCTGTATATGGGATGGGGGATCAATGACGAAGATATTGCCTGGATGAATAAAGTACTGGCTAAATACCCTGAGAGGAAAGCAATTCTAAGCTTCCATGAATACTTACTTGTGTCAGGAAATCGCAGTCCAATCGGTGATAAAGTGTATAATGAAGTGGTTCTTCCGAATCAAAATATTATTGCTGTTTTATCCGGTCATTATCATGATAGTGAAACGTTAGTGGATGAAATTGATGATGATAAAGATGGCAAGCCCGATAGAAAAGTATATCAAATGCTAGCTGATTACCAAGGGGGACCAGAAGGTGGACAAGGGTTTCTGCGTATTATGCAAGTAAATCCCGTTGAAAACAAAATTTACATGAAAACGTACTCCCCTTACCTTGATAAATTTAATTACTATAATACGACGGAGTATCCAGGAAAAGATGAGTTTGTCATTGAAACGGATTTGACACCAAAGGAAAAAGTAGTAGCTACCGACTCCTTTGAAGCGAATGTATTCACAGATAAGAAAATCGGTGAACAAACAGGTGTGAAAGATCAACAAACACCAGAGGTTTCTTGGAATAACCTTCAGGCGAATAAAGAGCATGGCTGGTATGTCACCGTCAAAGATCAATTTGAAGGAGAAGTGCGTTCAGACGTATGGACATTTACAACCAAAGCAAAGGAAACAGGCGGTGGCGGTGGCGGAACAACAGAGCCACCTAGCAAACCAGAGATGCCTAATGGCCAAGAGAAAATTATCGAAATCAACGAAGAGCAAATCCAAGCGGGTTCACATGAATGGCGGCTTGATATGAAAGAAGAGAAGGCCGAACGGATGAGTTTAGTCCTATCAAAAGAGTTAGTGAAGAAATTAGCCGCTAGCCAGCAGCCAATGAAGGTTGTTCTTGATGGAGATCATGATATGATACTTTCATCAGAAAACCTCACTTATTTACAGGAGCAAGACGACGAAATGATTCATGTTAAAGTGTCCAAAAAAGCGCAAGTGGCCAAAGCTGCAGCTGCTCCCCAATTCAAATCTGAGGTTGTAGAGGTATCCATTTTAGCTGGAGAAAAAAACGTTATTTCTGATTTACCGACACCGCTTTTATTCAGTATGAAGTTGAACGGCTCCGTTGAAAAAGATAAAACAACAGGTGCTTCTTATAACGAGAAAACACAGAAGTGGGAGTATGCCGGGGGCTATTTGCAAGGGGAACATTGGGTCATCCCGATAAGACAAGATTCTAGATTCACCGTACTTTCCAGTGATAAAGTCTTTAAAGATACCAATCAGCACTGGGCAAAGAAGGAAATTCATTCCCTTGCTTCAAAACTGATTACAAGCGGAAAAACGGAGGAGCTATTCGCTCCAGAACAAAAGTTAACAAGAGCAGAATTTGCTGTCTTACTAGTTCGTGCGATGCAAGTACCGCTGAAAGAATACGAGGGGATTTTTAAAGATGTCCCAGAAAGCAAGACTTGGGCAGCTGCTCAAATTGAAGCAGCCAATCGAGCAGGGATAGTATTCGGAAAAGAGGGAGGAGTATTTGATGCTGATGCCAATATTACCCGTGAACAAATGGCTGCTATGATTATTCGTGCAATTGAGTATCAGCAGCCGCAACTGCTAGATTCATTGAAGTTAAACCAATCATTTAAAGATGACAACCGCATAAATAATTATGCCAGGGTGCCTGTCAAACAAGCTGTAGAGCTTGGTCTTATTAATGGTTATAAAAATGGCAAGTTTGAACCGAAAAAGGATACAACAAGAGCGGAAACAGCTGTTGTACTTTATCGAATGCTGAACAAATTAAATAAAAATTAATAGAGAAAAGCCAGCAAAAATGATTTCTATTGCTGGCTTTTTGTTTGATTTTTTCCTTTTTTTCTTGCGAATCCGCAAATGTCCTGTGTTTCGGACATCCATAACCCGTAACGGCAGAATATCGCTGATCCGCAAGCCAGAATTGATGCCAAACGTAAATAAAAAATAATCCCGATACGGTTTGTGCAACAACCACTTCTTAATCATCAGGATCTTTTCTGGGCTCTGGATCGGTTCCACACTATTTTGTCCTTGTTTCGTCGTCATAAAAGGTTGCCTCCAGTTGCTATAAAAGATGGATTATGTCTCATTTAGTACGACTATACAATGCGACGCAATCGCTATTATGTTGCATTCGTGTTTTTATATCCTTCCATATATGCAAAAAAGGTAGGAAAGTTGAATATGTTATATTTTAATTAAATAGATAGCAATAATATGAGTTCATCTAATTATTTAAAGACCTAAGTAGCATAAAATATTTCGGAGGCGTTTAATGAAGATAAATCCTCGAAAAATAACTATATTTTCAACAGGTATACTCTTGCTTTTTATATTTTTTGTTTTATATGATTACTTCAAATTTAATGAGCTCAATTGGATCGAAAACTTTTTGAAGTCCTTATTTATATTAGCTTTTGTAAGAATCTTGAGTTGGTTATTTGATAGTAAAAAACAGCAAATGTAATCAGTGACGCATAAAAGAAAACAGCCCTCAATGAGAGAGCTGTTTTCTTTTTACTTCCTTTATTTCACAAAACTTACTAGTGTCTCTGTGGCTTGTCTCTCACGAGTCGATTTCAGGGAACACATAGTAAAATACCTCAGAATTTAAAACTCACTTAATTCGGCTGGTACGTGTATCAGCTGAATTAGTCTTCGGAAGGTTTGCGAAATACTTTGATGTGTTGCTTTTTCATGTTAAAAGTAAACTCTATGTCCCAACCAGACTTTTTAACTTTAATCACATCTTCTTTAAAGTAAAATACAAACGCCGTGTCTAATTCTTCATCAACAATTAAATAATTAGGGGCCTTATTCCAAAGTGAGAACTCTGCATTAGTGTATAATTTCCAACCATTATTTAACTCGTGTTGTTTCATGTGAGGTAGTTCACTGAATTTTTCCATTTGTTTTCTCCACGCTTCTTTTGGTGATTTTAATTCTCCGTTTGATTCTTCATACATAGTCTTACACCTTCTCGTTATTATAAATTTTCTATTTTTATTGAATAATCTACTTGGCTAACTAAAGAAGAAACAGCCTATAATTTTGAGTCTGACACCAAACCAAAAAGCTGTCAGTTTTAACTTCTAAAGATCGGGCATCTCTAATAAAGCATAATAACCCTGATGTTGCATTGACAACTTTGTTTATTTTATATTCCATCCGGTTGTTTGATTAGTTTAAAATCTTCATCATCAAGTGCATTTCCCCTACTTATATACAATTTCCATGCCTTATCTTTCTTTACAAGATGCATAGGTACTTGCTCAACGCTGCCATCCTCGTACTCTATTACTGTAATAACGGTTGCTTTATCTTTTGTTCCACTTTTGACATTCTTAATTTCATAGTCCTCTAATGGTGAAACACCTTCTTCAAGTGTTTTATATGTTTTTAGCTTCACTTCGCGATCATCATTAAAACGATCATCAATAACTAAATCAACCAAACTTTCATGGTCTTTTGCTTTAACTAACTCTATATACTCTTTTACAAATTTTTCTGGAGAAAGACTGCCTTGTATCTCAGAGTTTGTTAGAAACGGAGTAACTACAACAGCGATTGCTGCAACAGCTAGAAACGGAACGAACCAAAGCTTTCTCATTTAATCCCACCACCTTCCATTTTATGATTATGTTACCATTTAGAGTTAAGATAGTTAAGCTTATTTATTTTTTTCATTTAATTTAATAAGAGCCCCTCGTAAAATTTAATAATTCTTCTGGATGCTTCGTTACAGAAACAACACAATTACCACTATGTTACATTCTTAACTTTGTTTTTCTTATATACCGTCTGGTTGTTTAATCGGTTTAATTAGTGCATAACACATTGATATAAAGAACATAAGTTCGTATAATTATTTTAAAAAGGAACTAATGTTCCTATATGGAGGTATCCAAATGTTATATGAAGATAGAAAAATGCTAAAGTGGCAGGGGTTTATGTTGTCGGAACATACAGAACAGCTCCAAGAAACTAAACCTGTTGTAAAAGAAATAGCGATAGATGAACAGCAAAAAGAAGTGTTTGATCGAGTTTTACGTTATGCCTATAATCAGCAATTGCCTGTCACGGTTCATTTAAATACGTTTGGTTATCCGTATATGGAAGTAACGGGTGTCATTCAATCCTTTCATCACAAACCTAATCACTTGAAAGTTTTAGGAAAGGGAGTGATATGCACAAAGGATATAGTGGCGGTAGATTTTGCGAATAAGAAGGATGAAGGAGATGGATATTGATTATACGTTGCTCCCTAAACGTTCTATTCTTTGCATAGACGTTAAATCTTTCTTTGCCAGTGTAGAAGCTGTCAGGCGTAAAATACACCCTCTGGATGCCTATATTATTGTGATTGCCAATATAAATAGGTCTGGTTCAGTGGTATTAGCTGCTTCTCCACGAGTGAAAAAGGAATTTGGCATCCAAACGGGTTCCAGAGCCTTTGAAATCCCTCATGATCCACGATTCATACTGGTGGAACCGTCTATGAAGCTTTATTTAAAAGTAAATAAAATGATCATAGACATCCTTAAACGTTTTGTAGCAGATGAAGATTTGCATATTTACAGTATTGATGAAGCATTCCTTGATGTGACAGCTTCCAGAAAGCTGTTTGGAAACAAATTTGAAGTGGCTCGCACCATACAGAAAGTCGTTTTTAAAGAATTAAAGTTAGTCGTCACGATTGGAATTGGCGATAATCCTCTTTTAGCAAAACTAGCTCTCGACAATGAAGCAAAGAATGCAGCGAATGGGCTTGCTTATTGGTCGTATGAGAATGTCAGTGAAACGATCTGGAAGATCGAATTGAAAGATATGTGGGGAATATCGACAGGGTACATACATAGGTTACATCGTTTAGGGATTCATTCTGTCTATGATCTGGCTCATGCTGATCAACATAAGCTGAAAGACCGGCTTGGCCTAATGGGCTTACAACTTCACTACCACGCATGGGGAGTAGATTATAGCATTTTATCTGAAAAGCCCCAAGCGAAAGAAAAATCATTTTCTAAAAGTCAGATATTACTGCGTGATTATTACAACGAACGAGAGATTATGATTGTGATTCATGAAATGGTGGATGAAGTAGCGATGAGACTTCGTTTGCACCACGTAGCAGCCGGGAAAATCGCTCTTGCTATTAGCTATTCTCGGGACATTGAAGAAAGGGGATTTACACATCAAACACAGCTGCCTAGACAGACAAACTGCACGAAAGACCTGAATACTCAATTTGAAAAACTGTTTAAAAAATATTGGAGAGGACAGCCGATCCGGCAAATTTATGTGGGATGCGGCAAATTGGAACCGGCCTTGTATGAACAAATGGATTTATTTAGTACAAATGAAGAACTGGAAAAAAAACATGCACTTGATGAGGCCATGGACGAAATAAGGTTCCGTTTTGGGAAAAGTTCAATCTTTTGGGCGCATAGCCTGTTGCCAGGAGGAACCTTCCTGAAAAGATCCAATCATGTTGGGGGACATAGAGGGGAATAGAAGAAGGATATTCAATAAAAGCAGCTGAATAGTTACTCGAAGAAATTGCCTCCATTTGTCTGTTTTTTGTTTGGTCATCGACATTATAGCGGACGGGCGATTTTTTGTATTAAAAGAGCTGTCCATAAGTCAGTTATCCCGACTTATGGACAGCCTCTTAAAATGATTTGTAAAACATATTAAATCGTTAACAAGTGAGGGCTTTCAGAATGACTGTAAACAAATTTCCCATCGACCATCGTTGCTACTACTCTAGTGTTTGGAATTTCATCTGGCGGGGTTTGAAAAATATTTTTATTCAGGATAATGATATCTGCGAATTTTCCTTCTTCTAATGTGCCTAATTCATGTTCTCTAAACACACTATAAGCAGATCCTTGTGTATAGGCTTTTAATGCATCAGCCACGGTGAAACTTTCTTGTTCATTCCATGCATGTTCACCTGTGTGATCCATTCGGGTAACCGCATGGTAGATTTGTTTCATAGGATCTAAGGACGCAACTGGAAAATCCGTCCCGAAAGCTACATCAGCCCCTGCTTTCTTTAAGGATTCGCCAGGATAAATATAAGGGTATTTCTTCTCATCTACTCGGGTCGTATGGCTAGTTATAGGCATGAGGGCTAAATGAGAAGGCTGCACGGATGCAATGACCCCTAAGTCTTTAAATCTCTTTATATCACCTGGATGGATAATCTCGATATGCTCTAACGCATGGCGAGAATCTCTTTCTCCATTTTCTTTTCGTGCTTCTTCAAACATATCCAATCCTATATGAACAGCTCCGTCGCCAATGGCGTGAAAGCGAATTTGAAACCCTTCCTTATCTGCCTCCAACACCCATTCTGTCAACTGTTCTACAGAAAAAACGGTTTCTCCTTTTGTATCTGGTCTATCTACATAAGGATCAAGCATATAAGCCGTATGACCTGTAACTACTCCATCAATAAATTGTTTTAATCCGGTAAATTTTAATTTTTCTGATTGATAGCTATCACGTAATGTTTTTGCTCTTTCCATCTCTCCATTTAAAGCGGGATAGAGATGGATACGTGCCGTTAATTTTTCTTCGTCATCAAATTTTTTAAAAAGATCAAACCCTTCATTCAGGCTAGGATACAGATCATTTACTGATGTCACACCTAGTTTAGCAGCGTGCTGAAGGAAAGACGCTAGCAATTCCTCTTGTTTTTCCCTAGGAAATGCCATTGCCTTATCTGAAACTAAAGAGATCGCTTTTTCAATGAGGATCCCGGTCGGTTCTCCCATCGTATCTTTTTCAATTATTCCGTATGGGGGATTCTTCGTTTGACTATGAATATTGGCTACTTCCAAAGCTTTACTATTGACCCATGCATAATGAAATTCCGCATGATATAAAAAGACTGGACGATCCTTCACTACGTTGTCAAGCGTAGAACGGTGGGGAAACTGATGGTTCTCCCAATTGTTGCTATCCCAGCCGTTTCCAATAATCCATTCATCTGCAGGGTTTTTTTCAGCAAACTCTTTTACCATCATGACGGCTTCTTCTTCAGAGCGTGCAGACTGTAAGTTAACACTGAAATCATTAGTCAAACTTCCGCTCAATAGATGAAGATGAGCATCATGGAACCCTGCTGTAATAAGTTGATCTCCAAAATCTAATTTTTTTGTGTCAGACCCTATAAAGGGTTGCATCTCGTTTGAGTCGCCAACCGCCACAATTTTGTTTCCTTTTACGGCAATTGATGCAGGAGAGGGATGATCCCCTAAACCTGTAAAAACTGCTTGGCTCGAAAGGATGATATCTGCTTTTGTCATTTTAAACCCTCCAATTATACAGTATTTAGTAAACTATGCGGATAAATCCATTTCTGGCGGCCTCTTTTTGAATCCCTTTGTTAGATAAGTTAAATAAATAACACCAGCCAAAGCCCATATACTCCCTAAAACTTTGGAGTAAGTATCTAGATTTAGTAACAGCCATATATCTAAAACAGCCCCTATTAATGGCACAATAAGATAGAGGACTGTCCCTTTTATGGTTCTCTGTTGTTTTCGGATAAAGTAGTGACCGATAACCGAAAGATTAACAAATGTAAAGGCAAGAAAGGCTCCAAAGTTAATGAATGAAGCGACAATTGTCAAACTCAGCACCAAGGCTAATAAGGAAATCAAGCTAATGACAAGAATGTTGTTAACCGGGGTGTTTAACTTAGGATGCAGGCTTCCAAAAAACTTTTTCGGCAATTGACCATCTCTGCCCATAGCATATAGAACACGAGCCCCACTCGCTTGGGATACCATAGCTGACCCAAAAATACCAACTGCAGTAAGTGCAAGAAAGAGCGCGTCTACAAAATTCCCGCTAATTAACAGAATGATTTCATGTGAGGCGGCATCGGCATTTTTAAAAGACATATAATTTGGCCAAACATTATGTGCAATATAAGAAACGGTTGTAAAAATTAAGCCGCCAACTATCGTAATAATGAACACAGCCCGTGGAATATTCTTTTCAGGTTGAATGGTTTCCTCAGCAAAAGTCGTAACCGAATCAAAGCCAAGAAAGGAAAAGCAAAGCAACGCAGCTCCAGCAATAATGAAAGAGAATGATTCTTTTGGGTTGTAAAAAGGAAGGCTTGTAAACAGTTCTCCTGTTCCTTCCCCTTGTAAAATCGACCGAATGGCCAAAACACAGAAGAGGATAATGAACCCTACACCAAAGATAGTGATTAATATGTTTGCGCCAGTTGCTAATTTAATCCCTCTGACATTGACGATGGTTACCAGCGTTAACATCAATAAAATCCATATGTAACTAGGAATGGACGGAAAGGCCGCCTGATAAAATATACCGAATAGTAAATAGTTCACCATAGGAATAAGTAGATAATCCATTAAGAGCGACCATCCTACCAAAAAACCGACATGGGGATTAATCGACTTTTGGGTATAGGTATAGGCGGATCCTGCCACTGGAAAGGCTTTAGCCATTTGCCCATAACTGTAGGCTGTAAATAGCATAACAATCGTGGCTAGAATATAAGCACCCGCCACCATTCCATGTGAAATCTGCGCTGCCACTCCATATGTGCTAAAAACCGTCCCAAATGCCATAAAGGAAAATCCAAAAAGGACAACAGGCAACAGAGTCAATGTCCTCTTCATCTCTTTAGTTTCTGACATCTAACAACCTCCTTTTCGACTAATATTAAGAATATTGCAAATTTTATACCAATTAGCGCAAGCGATGATTTTAGCCTTTAGAAACCGAAAAAATCATTCCGAAACTATTCCAAAACGCATATTTTATGTTATTATTCATAATTTAAATCTCGTGTGGATGTTGATTAAGAAAAACTTGCAGGCGTTGTCACTTGTCCCTTTTTCACACAGAAGATAAACGGCCGCTTTATAGTCCTTCTAAGTCGGGATAGGAGCAGGAAAAAGTACGTTTGGAAAATTAAAAAATAATAGGTTTAATAGAGTAGTTTATAGATAGAGCTTTAACCGATTTAGAAACAGATGGATATACAGGAGAAAAAGCGTTTATTGCTAAAAATTAATAAAGTTTTTAAATCAGGTGGCTATGACAAAACAAATGAAAAGTGACAGGGATTTAATTATCAATTTGTCTTCTCTCAAAAACATGATTTTTGGGGGGAATGTGTATGTGGATTTAGATAGCGGTTCTGCTGCTGTTTACAGCGGTGCTAGCGATATGGTTACAACTAAAGAATAACGAATGCATAGCAGAGATGTAGAAAGGGCTTATCATAAAACTTCATTGTACACGAGCAACTTATCATGATTTCAAATTCGTTCCATTCTCTCTAATTGCAGTTTCATTACTCATTTAAAATCCTAAAGAATCATTTCTTTAAACCATGATAGGAAATAGATAGAATGTTTAAGATTATAGTGATTAAGATAAGGAGTTTAATGGAATAAAGGTTATCATTGTAGAAAAGCCATCTGTAGCTAAAAGCATTGCTGATGCTTTAAAAATAAGAACGAAAAAAGAAGGGAGCTTGTTTTTAAACAAACTCCCATTTATATAGAATGATATATTCTTCAAGACTGTATTAGTTTTGTTGCAGGAAATCCTCGGTTGAAATTACATTGGCATACATACTTTTAAGTGCGCTGACAAACGCATAGTGAACCTGTTCTGCTGGAACGACCTTATCTTGATAAGATAAGTCCCTTGTCGCACAGGCATCTTCAATCAGTGTAGCTTCAAAGCCTAGATCCACTGCGGCTCTAACTGTGGCATCAATACACATATGCGTCATCATACCTACAATTACTAGCTTGGTTACTCCTTTTTCTTTTAATTTGCTTTCTAATTCAGTTTTTAAAAAGCTGTTAGCGAAATGTTTTATAATAATGCTTTCGTGTTCTAACGGTAGAACAGCTTCATTTATTTCCACTCCCTTCGTATTTGGAAGAAAGAAGCCTAACTCTGGACTACTTGCGACATGCTGGATATGAAAAATATTATCTTTGTTATTTTGTCTAAACCAATCAAGAATTTTAGCCGCATTAGCGGCTGCTTTTTCAGGATTGCTTAATTCCATCTTTCCATTCGGAAAATAGTCATTTTGAATATCGACAATGATTAAAGCTGAGCTCATTTTTTTCACCTCATTTAAAATTTTAATTACAATATAATGATAAATAACATCTTGATTTTTATCGATACTTTGGCGAAACACTTTTAGATCAAAACATTTCATGGTGAAAGGAATTTATTATGGAACTTGATAACATTGATTTTAAGATCCTTCGGTTACTATCTGAACATTCACGTATTCAATGGAAAGACTTAGGTAATCAAATTCATATGACGGGACAAGCAGTAGGGAACCGTATAAAAAAACTTGAGGAAAGTGGTGTGATTAAAGCTTACTCTCTACTAGTCGATGAAATGAAATTAGGACTTACTTATACAGCGTTTGTCATTATTTATATGAAAACAGCAGATCATGATTCGTTTATACGTTTTATCTATGGTCGAAATGAGGTAATTGAAGCTCATCGAGTATCGGGAGAAGGATGTTACCATTTAAAAATAAAAGTTACATCTCAAGACCAATTAAATCTTTTTCTTAATGAACTACTGGAATATGGGAATTACAGTATCCATTTATCCATCCAAGAGATTAAACAACAGAACCCGTTGACTGCCACATAATAAAAAGCGGTTATTCCTTTTCTATAAGATCAAAAACAGCAAAAAGGTATAATTCCTCGAATATTGAGGTATTATACCTTTTTAAGTATATGACTTTAAAACCTTATTTATCAAAATAAGTAACCAAGTTTTATTCCTCGCTATTTAACATTTACTTTAGAAGTTCAGTTTAAAACTTTTGCGGGTTCTTCTTCTACTAAAGGAACAGTGCAGTTGAGGTTTTAATCCCGCTATAACAAAGGGTAAATAGAAGGAAATTAGTCTTCTTCCTACCATCAAAAATAGCCCTTTAAGATATATAGTCTTTGATATAAGTTTTGAAATAAAAAATTCTCAAATTCTAAGGGCTTTCCACCATAATTTTGCCTCTCCTAAAACCACAGTTTTCGTCAGTAAGGCTTTTTCCTTTATAGGAGTGGGTTGCAGTTCTATGATGGTTTATATGACGTTATAAATATTACTATAAAAGATAATGAACAGTAGACAAGGGGAAAAAATTTATCATGAAAAGCTATTGTGCATGAACAATAGCTTTTAAACTCCTTTCATTCCCTCTAACCGTAGTTTTATTACTCATTCGAAATTCTAAAGAACCATTCCTTTAAACTACAAAGAGAAAGAGATATAATATTTTACATTACACTGATTAGGGAGTTTAACAGAATGAAGGTTATTATTGCAGAAAAGCCATCTGTAGCTAAAAATATTGCTGATGCGTTAAAAATAAAAACGAAAAAAGATGGTTATTTTGAAGGCAATGGCTATATCATCACCTGGGCTTTTGGGCATTTATTACAGCTGTATGATGCGAAAGATTATGATGAGAAATTGAAAAAGTGGAGCATGGAAAACTTTCCATTTATCCCGTCGCATTTCCGGTACAAGGTAAAAAGCGATCCACGCAACAGGGAGAAAGAAGACCTTGGAGCAAAGAAACAGCTAAAGATTATCTATTCTTTGATTAAACGAAATGACGTGGAGACTATAGTGTCTGCTTGTGACTATGACCGTGAGGGTCAAATTATTGGTGACACAATTATCTATAATCTCAAGTCCCAGAAAAAAGTATACAGATTGTTATTGAACGAGTGGACCCCTGAGGAAGTATTAAAGGGTCTCCAAAAAATATTAAACCTAATATTGAAATGAAGCCTCTTCAAGATGCCGGATTGAGCCGCCAGTGGGCAGACTGGCTGATTGGCATCAATTTAACATCAGTTGCTACATTAAAGTACCAAAAGGGAAGAGGACAGGCTTTAAATATCGGAAGGGTCTTGCTGCCAACTTTAAAGATTATTTACGACCGCGATAAGGAAATCGAGAATTTTGTACCGGAAGATTATTATAAATTAACGGCTACTTTTCAAACGAAAGACGGCGAAGAGTATGAGGGGACTTATTTCGAAGAGGGGCGGGAAAAGTTCAAAAGTAAAGAACCTCTCGAATTAATCGAGCAGATCCTAGCCAATCAAAGCGGCACAGTGATTGATAAAAAGGTCGAACGGAAAAAGGAGTTTCCGCCTTATTTATTTAATCTCTCAAATTTACAAGGGTACATTACAAGTAAGTATAAAGGCTGGACGTCCGACAAAGTACTGAAAGTCGCCCAGTCCCTTTACGAGAAAAAATTGATCACGTACCCTCGAACAGCGAGTGTGGCTTTAGAAGAAAGCCTTGTAGGCAAAGCAGCTAAAGTGCTGGACGTTTTAAAAAAGGGGCTGCCTTTTGAAGAGGAAATTAAATTTCAAAAAACGAAACGGATATTTAATAACGCAAAGGTGGAGAGCCATAGTGCGATTATTCCCACTTATTTGGTTCCTAAGTCGTTAACGAAAGACGAAGAGATGGTTTATACGGCCATTAAAAACCGCTTTATTGTTCAGTTTATGCCGATAGCGGAATACGAGGAAACGAAAATCACGACTAAAGCAAATGTTAACGAAATAAAAGGTGTGTTTATTTCTAAAGGAAAAGTCCAGACAGTCGTTGGGTGGAAAAAACTCGAAAAAATTGAATCAAAGGATACGCTGTTACCAGCTGTTACAATCAATGAGCATGTGGATATAACAAAGCAAGATGTATCGTCCCATGTGACAAAGCCTCCGAAGCCTCATATCGAAAAAACATTGCTTCGGGTCATGGAAACCTGCGGAAAAGGCAGCAAAGGTGGAGAGAGTGAAGAGGGAGAGGAGATGCTTGCTTCCATTCTAAGCGGCTATAGCATTGGCACTATATCTATATAAAAACATGTGTGCTTAATTAATTTTTATATCCGATCCATTGGTACATATGTATATAGCTACTATTTTAATCGTGTACATAAATAGTTTATTGCACATAATTAGCTTCGTTAGTGGGCTATTATGTGCATTTTTATTAAATTTAACTTGTATTGATTTTTGAAGAATTTGAATTTTATACTGAAAATGGAGGGTTTTAGAACTTAAAAATAACGTCCAAGATTAGTTTAGCAATCAGGCTTTTTAATATTGAAATTTCCTTAACGTTCTAAATCCGCATTTTCCTGACGCTACCTCTAAACGATCAATTAGCTATTAGAGATTATTTAACCAATGACCGCAAAATAGATTCGCGTCCGGTAAATTGGTTAGCCCAGAAAGAACTGATTTCTCAAGACCAAAAAAAGAATGTCATATTTAAATGAAGAGAAACAGGCGGCAAAGAAAAATCGTTGGTGCAGAGCGGTAAGGTACAATTAAGACAGATAATAGGAGAGGTTCATTTAAGTAAATCTTGAAAAATGGGAAGGAACATTCAGGTTTTACAGTAGATATAGGTCGGCCTGATACCATTTACTTCTTTGAAAACCCCATTGACCTACTCTCTTATTGGAGCATTAAGCAAGAAAAACTCAAAGACGACCGAATGGTAAGCATGAATGGACTAAAACTAAAAATAGTTTTTCAATCTTATCTTAAAACTAAAAAAGAGGGCTTAAACATTAAGAATGTCGTTCTGGCAGTAGATAATGATAAAGCAGGTAAAGAATTTATTAAGAAGGTTAGACAAGTAGTAAATATTGATATGTTAAAGACCGGCATTCCTAATAACGAAAAGACTGGAACGATGAGTTAAAAAAGAAAGTAGGCAATAAACAAGAAGCAAAACAGGAGAAAAAGTCAATTTCAACACTGCAAAGAACACTTGGGACTGTGATGGAAAAATAAACAAAAACACAAAAACACAAAACACAAAAACACAAAAACACAAAAACACAAAAACACAAAAACACAAAAACACAAAAACACAAAAACACAAAAACACAAAAACACAATAATACAATAATACAATAACACTTAATGAGATATCAGGAAACAATATGGATGGTGTGATTGTGGCAGTGTTCCCTAATCAACACATAATAATTCAAAGAAGATGAGGATGCGAAATGAAAAACGATGGTATCAAAACTATTTGCCTTATATAGGGGGAAAGATGTCAAAGTTTTATTCTGTTTTTTGAGCTTGTACTTTCTATCTATTCAAGTAATACACACTATCATTCAATAAGTGTGAGCTGGCTTGAACATTCTTCTATAATATAAAAATGCCGAACCAATTGTTTATTTCAGAAAAGGATGCGGATTACAGAAAGGATCAAACTTTTTTATAAAAGTTCCTTCTTTATTCAAAATGGATTCTTTTAATTTGCTGTGGAAATGCAGGTTTATACGTTATTTCTGGTCAAACTTTATTTTAAAGTAGCATATTATTAGGGTTTTATCGATATTGAGAAATTATTTTTCGATATTGCGAACGATTTATGCTTATTTATATAAGTTTTACAGAAGAGGAATAGCAAAATTGGTAAAACAACAGATTTTTTCCTCTTTTAGTCCTTAGTTTTACTAGATTTTTAATTTGGCATAAAAACTGCATAAAGAAACATGTAAGCCAAGAGAAAACCAGTGGAGATTTGAAACCCAAATGAACTAGTTGACCGATAAAATAATAATTATGAAAAATGGACTAAAGGAGCGTTTTAATGTGGAAAGACGGAGAGGAATGTCTGGAGCAACTGATGAATTATTTACAAGGAAACTTAAATTTATTGGCGAAGATTTTTGACGGAAAATTCTAAAAATAAAGCCTGTTAAACCAGAGGGAACTTATCTTGTTTGGTTGGACTGCATGGGACTAAGGCTAACAGTAAACGAACTTAATCAGTTTATGCATTGTCAATGCAGGTGTCGCTACGAATGAAGGGTGAATTTTTTGGGGAAATGAGGAAGGCTTTATACGTATGAATATTGGCTGCCCTCGTCTAATATTAAAAAAGCTTACAACAAATTCAACAAGCGGTTAATATTTTATACTTGAAAAAATAGTACGTTACCAGCTTAAGAAGGGTTATAATAACTTTAATTAGCCTACTCGAAACGATTTTGTAAACGTTCTCTATTATCTAATAAGCAACATTTACAAATAAGATGTTTAGAAAACAATAGATCATTTAGATGGGCTCTAGCTCGTAGGAGGGAGAAAAAGTGACGAGTATAACTCAAAATCAGGAATTTATTCAAGTGTTTTCAGAAAACATTACAGCAGTACTTGGTTTTGATATAACAATACTTGATAAAAACGGTAATCGGGTAAGTGGCACAGGCAGCTATCAGCAACAAATTGGCAAACCTGCACCTGACGGCTCCTTGTTACGGGCTGTGATGAAAACAGGCAGACCCGAATTGACCTATGATGTTATAAAAAATGAATCCCAGTGTATGAGCTGTAAATTTTTAAAGCAATGCAAAGAAACAGCAACTATAGGTTTTCCGATAGTAAAGGGGAGAGAAACTCTAGGAGTCATTGGGCTCATGGGTTTTTCTGTTGAACAAAAGAAAAAGATGATTAAGAATGCTGAGGCACTTAAGAGGTTTCTACAACATCTAAGTTTGATATTAGAAAGCAAGTTGGTTTCGCAGGAGTGTAGATCTCAATCCAAATGCAGTTTATATGAAGACACTTTAGAATCAGGTAAAGTTGTTACCTTTGAAAGTATAATTAGTAAAAATGCGGATATGCAAGATGTTATATATAAAGCCAAGCGTGTAGTAAACAGCCCGGCAAATGTTTTGATTAGAGGAGGGACTGGAACAGGCAAGGAATTATTGGCAAAGGCAATTCATTTCGAGAGTGATAGGAAAAACAATCCTTTTGTTGCAGTTAATTGTGCTGCTATACCTGAGAATTTGCTGGAAAGCGAATTGTTCGGCTATGAGGGAGGAGCTTTTACTGGGTCAAATCGAGAAGGAAAAGTGGGGAAGTTTGAGCTGGCTAATAATGGAACTATCTTTCTCGATGAGATAGGAGATTTACCTCTTTCTTTGCAGCCTAAATTTCTAAGAGTGCTACAGGAGAGAGAGATTGAAAGAATTGGGGGAAATAAATCACTGCCTGTTAATGTTAGAGTGATAACGGCTACACATCGCAATTTAGAAGAAATGGTTCAAAATGGATCATTTCGTGAGGATTTATACTATCGGATAAATGTTATTCCGCTTCATACAAAGTTATTGAAAGACCGTCGGGATGAAATTCCGTTTTTTCTTCAGTATTTTATTTGTAAACATTGCTCAACTTTAAACCGTCCATACTTAAGCATTGATCCGCTATTAGAACAATGGTTAATACAATATGATTGGCCAGGTAATATTAGACAGTTAGAAAATGTTGTTGAATACATGGTAAATATGGCAGAATCTGAAGTGATTGGCTTTCAAGACCTTCCAGATTATCTCTACCAAAAAAAGCAAACACCTATAAATACCCGAGGATTAAGTTTGGAAGAGATGGTTGCTGAATATGAAAAATCGGTTATACAAAGCTTCTTTCTAATTGAAAAGAATAGAATAGATAAAGAAAAAGTTGCTGATGAATTGAAAATTAGTTTATCAACTCTTTATCGCAAGATGGAAAAATACAATCTAAAAGTTTTATAAATAGTATTTTGAGATTGCAAATTTTAATTTGCAATCTTTTTTTTGTTTATTGGAATTGTGGGAGGTCATGTATTTAAAAATTGAGAAAATCATTATCGGATCTAGGAACGAAAAAAAGCCATGACGATAGGCTTTCATCCTCACGATCGCGAAGTTGATAAATTTTGAACCTAGAAGGAAAAAGGAATGTTGAATTAACAAGGGTTTTAAGTTGGCACAACTCTTGCAATATTAGAAAACGACACAGAAAAATGGGAGGTGAAGCAATTTGAATGGTTTTGATGTTTGTAATTTATTAAAGAAGCACCCGCATATGTGTCACAGAATTTAAAAGGGAGTAATGATATGAAATGACAATTGAACAATGGATTCTCACTGTTGCCTCAGGCGGAATTGTCGGTTTCACTTTGGGCCTGATTGGCGGCGGCGGTTCAATTTTAGCGGTACCTCTTATGCTTTACTTAGTTGGAGTGAAAGATCCGCATATGATCATTGGCAGTACTGCCCTCGCTGTTTCAATTAATGCCTTTGTAAATCTCATACCTCATGCGCGTGCTGGTCATGTCCACTGGAAACCGGCAATTATATTTGCTATACCTGGTGCAATAGGCGCTTTCTGGGGATCGACCCTTGGGAAGCTTATTCCGAGTAAACAACTGCTATTCCTCTTTGCTTTACTTATGATTATTATGGCCATTAAAATGATTTTGCCTAAAAGAAATATAAAACAAAAAGCAAACTTTGAAATGCAAGGATCTGATTTAAATGGATAAATACAATGGAAGAAAATTAACGATCACTGGTGGACTGACGGGTTTAGCATCTGGCTTTTTTGGCATCGGTGGCGGGTTTTTAATTGTTCCATCTCTTATGGCAACCACAAATATGTTAATGATTGAAGCAATAGGTTCTTCTTTGTTTTCCGTAGGAACTTTTGGACTTACAACGGCAATAAATTACAGTATCTCAGGTTTAGTAAATTGGTTGGTAGTACTGGCGCTTGTGGGCGGTGGGTTTATAGGAGGCATATTTGGCACATTGGCGGCAAAGAGTTTAAGTAAGCAACGAAAAGCTCTCAATTATACGTTTTCTGCGATTGTCATAACTGTGGCCATTTATATGATTATTATAAATGCTGAAGCCTTGAATTTATGAATCTGCCTAAGTATGTTAAATATTTGTCTTTGGCAGAACTAATAATTGATCTTCTATTATCAGTATCTAGTGACAAGGAAGCAGTCGATTATTTATTTGAAGGTGCTCACGAAGTTGTAGAGCCGATTCAGCAAAAGGTTCAAAATGGCTAGACTATGTTGCAGAAGGCACGGAAAGAAACGGAAAGAGACCGTTCACAAGTAACGATCTTTACATTGATCAGATTAATAAAAGAACCTGCTATTCAGCGAAATATTCATTTTGTCAAGGCCTTGTTAACGAGTATATCTAAACATGAACAAAAATAATTTATAGCTTATTAGTTGCTAAAGGGGCGTTCACACATGATAATTAAATATTTTTATGATGACAAATTGGCCCATGCGTCTTATTTAGTAGGCTGTCAGGCTAAGGGAGAGGCCATTGTCATTGATCCTTCTCGTAATATTACTCCCTACTTAAAAGCGGCGAAGGCACAAGGGGTATGGATTACTAGTGTTGCGGAGACACATATTCATGCAGATTATATTTCTGGTTCACGGGAGTTGGCTTCAAAAACAGGGGCAAAACTTTACCTGTCAGATGAGGGAGATGATGAATGGAAGTATCAGTTTGCAGATAAGTTTGATCATCAACTGCTGAAGGATGGAGATGATTTCTTTATTGGAAATTTACAATTTAAAGTTATTCATACTCCAGGGCACACACCCGAACACATTTCCTTTTTATTGACTGACGGGGTATCAGCAGTTCAAGCCCCTTTTGGCATATTTACTGGTGACTTTGTTTTTGCCGGAGATGTGGGTCGTCCAGATTTGTTGGAAAAAGCTGTGGGTGTAAGCGGTTCCTCTTATCACATGGCAAAGAGTATGTTTAAGTCCTTGCAGCGATTTAAACAACTTCCGGACTTTTTACAAGTCTGGCCAGCACACGGAGCAGGCAGCGCGTGCGGTAAATCACTGGGAGCAGTGCCTTCTACTACGGTTGGTTATGAAAAGCTAGCTAACTGGGCATTTCAACATAATCAGGAAGATCAATTTATAGAGGAATTACTTGCCGGACAGCCTGAACCTCCCAAGTATTTTAAAATAATGAAAAAAGTAAATAAGCAAGGGGCTGGCTTACTCGAAAAAATTGAGCCTGTAATTCATAGAAAGCCTTCCTTAACGCTAGTTCGAGAGTGGACCAAAAAAGGCATTGTGGTAGATACACGACCAGCAAAGGTCTTCGCGAAGAAACATATAGCAGAAACCATCAATATTCCATACAATAAATCATTTGTCACCTGGGCTGGATGGCTGCTTGATTATGATCGGCCTATATATTTGTTGGTCAGTGAAGAAAAAGAGTCTGAAATATTGAAAGCTTTACAATCAATCGGGCTTGATCAAGTCAGTGCTATAATGGATGACAGTTTTATTAATCAACTCGAAATGAATGCTGTTGATGTGTTGGATTACGGATCAGTAGAACCAAAAGAGATCATTGATAAGATAGATGATTTTTATATTCTGGATGTTCGCACCGATAGTGAATGGAAGGAAGGACATATTCCCCAGGCCAATCATGTTATGCTGGGAACTTTAGAAGATAGAATAAAGGAAATTCCGCACAATAAGCCAATTCTCGTAAATTGTAAATCAGGTGCTAGATCGGCTATTGCTGCCAGTATATTACAAGCAAATGGTTTTAAACAAATCCTTAATTTAACAGGCGGGTTTGATAAATGGTCGCAAGAGAAATTTATGACAGTAAAAAGCTAGTACGCTTTAGAGTTTCAAACCAAACTTAATAAGAAAATACATGTAAGGTGGAATGATGATTATGTTTAAAACTATATCAACAAATAAAGCACCAAAAGCAATTGGCCCATATTCACAAGCTATTAGTGTAGATGGTTTTCTTTTTCTTTCAGGACAGATACCGATTGATCCCGAAACAGGAGAGGTAATTGAAAATGACATTAGACTGCAAACACAACAAGTTTTAAAGAATATTCGAGCCATTTTGGAAACGGAGAGCTATTCACTTACCAATATTGTTAAAACTACTATTTTTATAAATGATATGAATAACTTCTCTCATGTAAACGAAGAGTATGCCCAGTTTATGGGGGAGCATAACCCTGCACGTTCTACTGTAGAGGTAAGTCGTCTCCCTAAAGACGTAATGATAGAAATAGAGGCCATTGCTAAAAAATAAACATTGATTTTTAAGAATGACTGCTGGACATGTTACAACTTTAATTTGGATAAATCATATTTTTAAGAAAAAGTATAATTAAATAATACCGGCTTTCTATCTATCGATATGGAAGGCCGGTATTATTTTTGTATTAATTCCGTTTGATAAAAAGTTTATAACTATAATTTTTAATATAGCAATAGATTCCAAATGAGATAACAGAAAATTTGTCATATCCGAAAAAAAAGTAGCGTTAATGCAAAAGGAGAAGATGTCTATATCATCAAGTTGATTGAAAGTTGATTCGCAACACTAATAATTTTTAGAAAAACAGCGATGGAGAACCCTTATTTAATAAGGGTTTGCTATTGGCACACTACTTGCTATGAAAGAGTAAAAGGGAGGGGGAATTAAAATATCAGTGGGTGGTTAGTAAATAATACATGTCTACTTTTCTAGAGTGATTGCTAACATGTAAGCCGGGACTGTATATCATGCTTAGAACTGCAAGAAGACTTATCTTTAAAAATTTTTGGTAATAATACCAATAAATATGAGGTGAGATGAATTGGATCTTTTAGAAAGAATTAAAACACAATTTAACCACAAACATAATCTATCATTATCAGAGCTTCAAGAAGAAATGGAATCACTTGCTTTATCTTTAGAGGATGTTTCCCCTTATATTACAGAACCGAACGGCTTGCCATATGGTAGAAACGTAATTTTTCAATCCGATGTAATTGAAGTTCTTGTCCTTTGTTTTCCTGCACAATCAAAAACTGCTATTCACGATCACGGCCAATCAATTGGGTGCGGCAAGGTGATTTCAGGAGAATTAACAGAAACCTCATATAAACTAAAAGAAGAAGAAGCCCCTGAAAAGTTTAAAGAAGCTAAAGTGGCTGAAAGAAATTCTTTTTTAATACCTGAGCAGCATATTCATACGATGGCAAATAATACTGAGGAGAAATTGATTACTTTCCATGTTTATTCTCCTCCACTTAGTGGTGTGCAAACTTTCGCTAGTTTATTTGCTGCAGAAAAAATTAATCGGTTTGCATAACACTTGCAACCTCTTGTCAAGTTTGCTTTTACAAAGCCAAGATCGGTTACTTAAGGAAGAAAACAGTATGGTAGGAGCTATGATAACTTTTTGGAGGTTTTAATAGTGAAATATAATTTTGACCAGAAGATTAACCGATATGATACAGATTCATTAAAATGGGACAAAACAAAAAGGCTGTTTGGAGACGAAAATATTCTTCCAATGTGGGTAGCAGATATGGATTTTACAAGCCCACCTCCTGTCATTGATGCTTTAAAAAGGAGAGTGGATCACGGAGCTTTTGGATATACAGTGAGATCAAATAGCTATTTTGAAGCATTCATTAATTGGATGGAAAGGCGGCATAATTGGACAATTAATAAAAGATGGATTCGTTGTACGCCAGGGATTATGCCTGCAATTAGCTTAGCAATACAAAAATTCACAGAACCGGAGGATAAGATATTGATACAAACGCCAGTGTATCATCCCTACCCTCATATAGTGAAGAACAATAGACGAGAAACAGTCAATAGTTCGCTGATAATGAAAAATGGAAAATATGAAATGGATTACGAAGATTTAGAGAGAAAAATAGATTCCGGTGTAAAAATGCTACTTCTTTGTAATCCGCATAATCCTGTGGGAAGAGTGTGGACGCGAGAAGAACTCGTTAAGTTAGGTGAAATTTGTATGCGATACAATGTTCTTGTCTTATCGGATGAAGCACACTGTGATCTTGTTTATAAAGGTCATACACATATTCCTTTTGCAAGTATATCAAATGAATTTTCGGAAAATTCCATCACATGTACAGCCCCAAGTAAGCCATTTAATATCGCGGGTCTACAAATTTCCAATGTCGTTATTTCTAATGCTCCATTAAGGGAAGCGTTTACAGAGGCAGTGGATGCCCTTCACTTGGGATCATCAAACACACTTAGTTTAACGGCAGCAGAAAGTGCTTATAGATTTGGAGATGAATGGCTGGATGCTCTAATAGAATATGTCGAGGGAAATTTAGATTATTTAATAAAATTTATTGAAACCAAATTAAGTAAAATTAAAGTAATCAAACCAGAAGGAACGTATCTTGCCTGGTTAGACTGTCGGGAATTGGAAATGAATGCGGGGGCTCTTGAGAAATTCTTTCAAAAGGAAGCCAAAGTAGCATTTGATGAAGGATATAAATTTGGTCTGGGGGGAGAAGGGTTTACCAGAGTGAATATGGCATGCCCCCGCGCTTTATTGGAAGAAGGCTTAAATAGAATTGAGAAGGCAGTTAATCAAAATGTGATTAAAAATTAATATTAGTGGGATGGAGGAATTTCATTGACTACATTTCAGACCATATTAAACATATTAATTATATTAGTATTCTTTTCAGTTTTGTTCTACATGCAAAAAAAGTTTGTTTCATTTTCTAAGCGAGTATTTTTAGGTTTAGGCGTTGGGATTGTTTTCGGGCTTGCATTGCAATTCATATACGGTCCAGAATCCGAAGTGGTGACTCAATCAATAGCATGGTTCAATTTAGCTGGAAATGGATACATTAAGCTGTTACAGATGGTCGTAATGCCGCTAGTATTTGTTTCAATTCTTTCAGCCTTCACAAAAGCGAAAATAACAAATGACTTTGGAAAAATCGGTGGATTTATCATTGCAATGTTAGTTGGAACAACTGCCATAGCTGCTTCAGTCGGTATTATCGCCTCCTTGTCCTTTGACTTGCAATCAATCGAAATGCCAAAGGGTGAAGCAGAAAATACAAAAATTGCCGAGTTAGAACAGACTATGGGGGATCTTGAAAACTTACCAATGCCACAAAAAATATTAGAGCTTCTTCCAGGCAATCCATTCTTGGATTTAACAGGAGCACGACCTACTTCAACGATTGCGGTAGTCATTTTCGCTGCCTTCTTGGGGATGGCCTATTTGGGGGTAAAAAGGAAAAATCCTGAACAAGGTGAAATGTTTTCCAAATTAACTGATGCGATTCATGTCGTCATCATGAGGGTTGTCACGCTGGTTTTACGTCTTACTCCATACGGGGTTCTGGCATTAATGACAAAGGTGACTGCGACCAGTGATTTAAATGCGATATGGAATTTAGGCGAATTTGTTGTTGCTTCTTATCTAGCCTTGCTTGTCATGTTCGGTATCCACTTACTTATTATTTCACTGACTGGATTAAATCCTCTCACATATATAAGAAAAATTATGCCTGTCTTGGTATTTGCCTTTTCATCCCGTTCCAGTGCTGGAACATTGCCATTGAATGTCAAAACACAACAGGAAGGCTTAGGAGTTCCAGAAGGGATTGCTAACTTTGCAGGCTCTTTTGGTATAACTATCGGACAGAATGGATGTGCAGGTATTTATCCTGCGATGCTTGCTGTAATGGTTGCACCATCTGTAGGAATTGATCCCTTATCTGTCTCTTTCATTTTGAATTTAATTGCTGTTGTCGCAATAAGTTCATTTGGTGTTGCAGGTGTAGGTGGAGGGGCTACTTTTGCCGCGCTTATTGTTTTATCTACAATGAATTTACCGGTTGGCATAGTTGGGTTGCTTATCTCTATAGAGCCGCTTATTGATATGGCACGCACAGCGGTAAATGTAAGCGGTAGCATGACAGCAGGGGTAGTGACGAGTAAAGTAACAAAACAATTAAATACATCAGTATATAAAAGCGAAATTAAAAGCGATGTTTCGTCAGCAATTTAATTAGCTTATATGGCATGTAATAATAACGGATTTTTCAAAGGTGTCAGCGTAAAAACTTTGAATAACTTGAGCAATATATATAAAACCCTATTAATATTGGAAAGTCTTTATTTACTCTACTATCGGTAGAGTTGATCCTTTTATGATAATTTATCTTATATGTAGCAAAGGAGAAAAACATGAGAAAGATTAGTAAAATGCTGGTTGCAAATAGAGGAGAAATTGCTATTCGCGTTTTTCGTGCTTGTACAGAACTTCAGATTCGTACAGTGGCCATTTACTCAAAGGAAGATTCAGGCTCTTATCACCGTTACAAAGCGGACGAGGCCTACCTTGTTGGGAAAGACAAAAAACCCATTGAGGCCTATCTTGATATTGAAAACATTATTGAGATTGCCAAACAGGCAGAAGTAGATGCCATTCACCCGGGGTATGGTTTCTTGTCAGAAAATATTGAATTTTCTAAACGCTGCGAGGAGGAAGGACTTATTTTTATTGGCCCAAAATCCCAGCATTTAGATATGTTTGGCGATAAAGTCAAAGCGAGAATTCAAGCTCAGCGGGCGGGTATACCGGTTATCCCAGGGACAGACGGTCCTGTCTCTGATCTCGAAGAAGTAGTAGCTTTCGGGAGGGAGCACGGTTTTCCGATTATGATTAAAGCAGCGCTCGGTGGCGGCGGACGCGGCATGCGGATTGTTCATAGTATTGAAGAGGTAAAAGAAGCCTATGAGAGAGCAAAGTCTGAAGCAAAAGCGGCTTTTGGCAACAGCGAAGTATATGTAGAGAAGTTTGTCCAAAACCCGAAACATATTGAAGTGCAGATCCTTGGGGATCACCAAGGGAATATTATTCATCTTTATGAACGGGATTGTTCCGTACAGCGCCGTCATCAGAAAGTGGTAGAAGTGGCGCCGTGTGTCTCGTTACCTGAGGATTTGCGAAATGAGATTTGCGAAGCAGCGGTCAAACTGATGAAAAATGTTGACTATTTAAACGCAGGGACAGTTGAATTTCTTGTTGCTGAAGGCAAGTTTTATTTCATTGAAGTAAACCCGCGTGTTCAGGTGGAACATACGATTACGGAGATGGTGACCGGTATTGATATTGTTCAGTCGCAAATCTTGATTGCAGAATACCATTCTTTACACAGCGAAATAGTGGGAATTCCGGAGCAGAAAGACATTACGATCCATGGCTATGCGATTCAATCACGCGTTACGACAGAAGATCCGCTGAATGACTTTATGCCGGATACAGGCAAAATTATGGCGTACCGCTCCGGTGGCGGCTTTGGCGTTCGCTTGGATGCAGGAAACGGTTTCCAAGGATCGATCATTACGCCTTATTATGACTCGTTGCTTGTGAAGGTGTCCACACAGGCGCTGACTTTTGAGCAGGCGGCCTCGAAGATGCTGCGGAATTTGAAGGAGTTCCGGATTCGCGGCATTAAGACAAATATTCCGTTTCTTGAGAACGTGATGCGGCATGAAAACTTTATTACAGGGAACTACGATACATCGTTTATTGATACGACGCCGGAACTATTCGTCTTTCCGAAAAGCAAAGACCGCGGAACGAAAATGCTCAATTATATCGGCAATGTGACGATCAACGGGTTTCCAGGAATTGAGAAAAAGAAAAAACCTCTTTTTGACCAGCCGCCGGTTCCGAAAGTGAGCAGTCTAGAGCCAGCTGCCGTCGGCACCAAACAAATTTTAGACGAAAGAGGCGCCGATGGTTTAGTCGATTGGGTGAAATCTCGCTCAGAAGTGCTGTTAACCGATACGACATTCCGGGACGCTCATCAGTCCTTGCTCGCTACCCGTGTGCGGACTCATGATTTGCTTCGGATTGCCGAACCAACCGCAAAGCTGCTGCCAGAGGCTTTCTCTTTGGAAATGTGGGGCGGCGCAACCTTTGATGTCTCGTACCGTTTCTTAAAAGAAGATCCGTGGAAGCGTTTGACTGCATTAAGAGAAAAAGTGCCGAATGTCTTGTTCCAAATGCTGCTTCGGGCTTCCAATGCCGTTGGGTACACCAACTATCCGGATAATGTGATCCGGGAGTTCGTGGATCAATCAGCCGCTGCCGGCATCGATGTGTACCGGATTTTTGACAGCTTGAACTGGATTAAAGGGATGGAAACGGCGATTGATGCGGTTCGCCAGACAGGAAAAATTGCTGAGGCCTCTATTTGTTATACAGGAGACATTGACGATCCGGCCCGTCCGAAATACAACATTCAATATTATAAAGATATGGCGAAAGAACTGAAACAGCAGGGGGCGCACATTCTTGGCATTAAAGACATGGCCGGCTTGTTAAAGCCGCAATCGGCGTACCGTTTAATCTCGGAATTAAAAGCCACTGTGGATCTGCCGATCCATCTGCATACGCATGACACGAGTGGCAATGGTATTTACATGTATGCGAAAGCGATTGAAGCAGGGGTGGATATCGTCGATGTGGCGGTCAGTTCCATGGGGGGCCTCACTTCCCAGCCGAGTGCGAATGCCCTTTGTTATGCCTTAAAAGGCACAGAGCGCGAACCATCCGTCCGCGTAGAAGCAATGGAACAGCTATCCCGTTATTGGGAAGGAATTCGCCACTATTATCAGGACTTTGAAAGCGGCATGAAGGCACCGCATACTGAAATTTACGAGCATGAAATGCCGGGTGGGCAGTACAGCAATCTCCAGCAGCAGGCGAAAGCCGTTGGGCTTGGCGAACGATGGGAAGAAGTCAAAGACATGTACAGCCGCGTCAATTTAATGTTCGGCGATATTGTGAAAGTGACGCCGTCTTCTAAAGTCGTGGGCGACATGGCGCTCTTTATGGTACAAAATGATCTGACGGAAGAAGAGGTGCTGGAAAGAGGCGATAAAATCGACTTCCCGGATTCCGTCATCGAGCTGTTTGAAGGGTATTTAGGCCAGCCATATGGCGGCTTCCCGAAACAGTTGCAGAAAGTGATCTTAAAAGGGAAAGAGCCGCTGACGGTTCGTCCGGGAGAGCTGTTGAAAGACGTAGATTTCCAGGCGCTGCGTGAAGAGCTCCAGCAGGAGCTGAAAGGCGAAGTGACCGAACAGGACATCATTGCCTATGCTTTATATCCAAAAGTATTTACCGACTATATGAAAACGATTGATCAATTTGGCGATGTCTCTGTTCTGGATACACCAACATTCCTATACGGCATGAGACTGGGCGAAGAAATCGAAATTGAGATTGAGACAGGAAAAACACTGATTGTGAAGTTGGTATCGATCGGACAGGCCCAAACAGACGGCACCCGGGTAGTCTATTTTGAATTAAACGGGCAGCCGCGTGAAGTGGTGATTAAAGATGAAAGCATCAAATCTTCCGTGGCGTCTAAAATCAAAGCGGATCCGAAAAATGAAAGCCACTTGGCCGCCACAATGCCAGGAACAGTCATTAAAGTGCTCGTTGAAAAAGGAGAGAAAGTCGTCCAGGGAGATCATTTGATGATTACCGAAGCGATGAAAATGGAAACAACGGTCCAAGCGCCGTTTTCCGGTACTGTAGCAAATATTTATGTTCAAAACGGTGAAGCTATTTTGACAGGAGATTTGCTGGTTGAAATGGAAAAACAAAAAAAGAAACCCGTAAATCAACCATCTGCGAGTAAGGTTATGAGCACAACGTAAAAAATACATTAAATATAAAGATCGATATTATCTGACGTGCAGAGAATCTCTGTACGTCCTTTTTAGGGCAAATTAATAAGTGGAGTTTCGTTCTTTTTCAGTGAAGCTTTAAAGTAAAGTTTGATTATTTTGCTATCCTTTATTTCGCTAGTGTCCTAGTCAGAATCATCAAAGTTATTATTTTAGGATTAGTTTTACCTCCTTACTCTTTGCAGTTTTTGAATAAACAATATTATAGTCCCGATGTTAAAAAATGACTCAGCTGTAATACTTGCTTTTTTATCAAATGCTAAAAGATGTAATTTCTTTGCCTTGGATTTAAATGTATCAACCAAAGATGTGACGATACCTTAACTTTGATAATTTTTGTGAACATACAGCTTATCTAAGTGCCCATTATGTGTTAAATCGCTAAAGCTAACAACCTTGTCGCTAACTTTTACAACAAATGTTATATTTTGACCCATTATGTAGTTTTTCCTGTTGCCATATTCTCTCTAATTAAATGCTGTAAAACTATTTATGAGTAGCGGAGAGGGTCATAAAGAACTTTACCAGTCTATTTGTAGAACACTTAGTCTTATGGATGAAGAAAGCTTCTAGGCGGACTGGTTCTGAACACGTTAGACAATTAAATACAAATTGTGCATTTTAGATTGTTTTACAACATTTCGTCTGATAAGTAGGAAAAAAATTATCGAATTTAGGAATGAAAAAAGCCCTATTAATAAGTCTTTATCATCACGATTGCAAAGTTGATAAATTTTGAACTTGGAAGGAAAGAGAAATGTTGAATTAACAAGGTTTTAAAGTTGGCACAACTCTTGCAATATTAAAAACGATAAGCGAAAGCGGGAGGTGGAGTAATTTGAATAGTACTGATGTTTGTAACTTAGTAAAGAAGTGTACTTCCATACATTGTAAAAACTCAAAGGTGGTAATAACATAAATGCCGATTGAACAGGGGATTCCTGCTGTTACCTCAGTCGGAATTGTCGGCGTCACTTTTGGTCTCGTTGGCAGCTTTTCAATCTTAGCTGTACCTTCTATGCTTTATGTAGTGGAAGTATAAGATTTGCATATGGTTATTGGTAGTACTGCCCTTGCCGTTTCAAACAACACTTTCTTGAATTTTACACCTCATGTACTTACAGGCTATATTCTATGGAGACCGGCAATAATGTTTGTGATACCAGGTGCAGTAAAGACAGAGTTCTGATTTTCGTTTTCTTAGTTCCTGGTTCCGGATTGTGCTTTCTTACCTACCGATGGAGGTTAACAATGTACTAATAAAAATAAAAGGTTGTTAAACAAGACAGTAATTGGGATTATTATGGATATTAATAGACTAATAGTTTCGCGAAATGGAGTTTAATTCAACTTGAATAATTTCATTTTTTTAAATCGCTAAATGGCAGAAGAATTTTTCGAACATTTTGATCATTAACAAAAAATTCTTTAAAATTGGAGGTAATTTTTATGGGGAAACCGGCATCTAAATTAGATATTATTCCAAACAAGGAGAAACCAAACGGAAAGTTGCATCGAAGTCTACAGTCTAGACATTTAACAATGATGGCTATAGGTGGTGCAATTGGAACGGGATTGTTTGTATCAAGTGGATCAGCTATTAGTACGGCAGGACCTGGTGGAGCACTAGTTGCTTATGTTTTGGTAGGAATAATGATTTATTTTGTAATGAATAGCTTAGGGGAGCTAGCATCATTTTTACCTGTACCGGGGTCATTTGAAACATATGCTACAAGGTATGTTGATCCTGCATTCGGATTTGCTTTAGGATGGAATTATTGGTACACAAATGCCATTACAATTCCGGCCGATTTATCAGCTGCTGTTCTTATTATGCAATATTGGTTTCCAAACTCATCTGCACTCTTATGGAGTACTATCTTTTTGGTATTTTTACTAGCTCTTAATTTATTATCAGTTAAGGGGTATGGAGAAAGTGAATATTGGTTTGCGGGTATTAAGGTAGTTTCGATTATTTTATTTTTAGTTATCGGAACGGCAATGATTTTTGGAATTATGACAGGACATGCTGGAGGTTTTAGTAATTTTACAAAAGGGGATGCCCCTTTTCACGGTGGATTTTTAACGATCTTTAGTGTTTTACTTGTTGCCGGTTTTGCATTTCAGGGGACTGAAGTGATCGCAACTGCAGCTGGTGAAACGAATAACCCATCTAAGAGCGTGCCTAAGGCCATTCGTACAATTTTCTGGCGAATTCTTATTTTCTATGTATTTACGATATTGATTATCGGCCTGCTTATTCCTTATACTGATCCCAAACTTCTCAAAACGGGTATTGATAATGTTTCTGTAAGTCCATTTACCCTTGTTTTTGAACGGGCAGGATTAGCGTTTGCTGCTTCGGCTATGAATGCAGTTCTTCTCACCTCTATTTTATCGGCAGCAAATACCGCAATGTATGCATCTTCACGGATGCTTTGGGCATTGGCAAAAGAAGGAAAAGCTCCCCGCATATTTGCGAAGATTAATTCCCGTGGTATTCCAATGGCTGCATTATGGGTATCAGTAATTTTTGGATTTATTTCATTTTTATCCTCTATATTTGGAAGCGGTTCCTTTTTTATGTGGCTAGTGGCCACTTCCGCAATGACTGGATTTATTAAGTGGTTCGGAATAGCGTTTAGTCATTATCGCTTTCGAAAGGCCTATGTTGCTCAAGGAAGAGATCTTAATGAACTGCCGTTTAAAGCTAAATTATTTCCATTAGGTCCCATTATCACGTTTGTATTTCTTATTGTTTTAGTCCTTGGTCAAAATTTGTTTACAAACGGGAAGATTGATTGGGGAATGACAATAGCCAATTATAGCGGCATTATTCTTTTTTTAATTCTTTGGCTTGGTTATAAAATTATTCATAAAACAAAAGTTGTTCCTCTTACAGAATGTGATTTTGAGAATCGAGAGTAGGTTAATTCATGCTGCGTTATTAGAATGTATTAATCCTTCCTTTATTTTAAGTAAAAAGGAAGGATTAATTTTAGGCTAGCAAGTAACTTCATTTAGGTGTGGAATTGTCAAGATAGCTTTTTGTTTTCATTTATCTTTTTCTATTTAACCCCGACTTCAAAAATTTCCTCTAGTAGTTATTTTATTTTCTCCTTATTTTTATCTCATTTTATTATCCCAAGCGATTATCGAATCTCTATTCTTTAATTTTTTCATTAAGTTGTCCTGTAGTGGAATTTGATTTATATAGAACTGAGTTCTGATCTGATAAATTCAATTTTCTTCCTTTACTAGACGAGTTCGTTATTAGGGAAGGACAAATCTCAAATCTTAGCTGAAATAGGGATGAAGTAATTTATTAATATCTCCCTATATTTTAATAAACTTTTAGCTTCGTCTATAAACTCAGATTTTTAAGGATTGAAGATTTCATACTTCCATTTTCGGATGTGCGATAAATTTCTCACATTTGCTAAAAAATTGCTCAAGAGCAAAGAGCAATTCCGATTGGATTCACATGATCAAATATTGTTGTATCAACAAAAGACATTCTTATTCTAATTGCTTAAGGGGGTCTTTTTAAATTGGCACGATTTTTGCAATGTAGTTTGACGAAGGAGTTTAAAAGGAGGAATAAAATGAAATACAACTTTGATCAGGAAATTAACCGGATGAAAACGGCTTGCGAAAAGTGGGATGATCTAGAGACGCGCTTTGGTGTGAATAATGTCCTGCCAATGTGGGTGGCTGATATGGATTTTATGGCACCGCCTGCTGTTATCGAAGCCTTAAAGGAAAGGGTAGAGCATGGGATACTCGGTTATACCTATCGCCCAGACACGTATTTTGAAGCCATTATGGAATGGGTGTCACGAAGACATCAATGGTCAATTGAGAAAGAATGGATTACCCATAGCCCGGGTGTTATCCCGGCTTTGGCATTTATCTTACGTTCATTAACCCAGCCAGGTGATAAGATTATCGTTCAATCACCAGTCTACCATCACTTCTTCCGAGTGATTGAATCTCAAGGAAGAACGGTTGTGAACAACCCTCTTTGTTTTGAGGAAGGACGATACACCATGGATTTTGCAGATTTAGAGGCTCAGATTGATTCGTCAGTTAAAATGTTAATCCTTTGTAGCCCGCATAATCCAGTGGGAAGGGTATGGACACGAGAAGAGCTCACACGTCTTGGGGAAATCTGTCTAGCAAACAATATATTGATTGTTTCCGACGAAATTCATTTTGATCTTGTGTACAAAAAGTATAAACATGTCCCAATCGCCTCGATTTCAGAAGCGCTAGCTAAACAGACCATCACGTGCTTCTCGCCAAGTAAGACATTTAATATTTGGGGAGTGCAAACATCTGTTGTTGTTATTCCAAATAGTGATCTGAGAGAACTCTATAATCGTGAAATCAACAGTATGGCAATTGGATGGGCGACCCCATTTGGTATAACTGCTTTGGAAAGTTCCTATCGATTCGGAGAAGAATGGCTAGAACAACTGATTGATTATTTAAAGGGAAATGTTGATTTTCTTCAGAGCTATTTGAAAAATCATATCCCTCAAATCAAACTTATCGAACCGGAGGGGACTTACTTGCTATGGCTCGACTGTCGAGAATTCGGATTTGATGTGAAGGAATTAGACCAATTTATGCTGCATAAAGCAAGATTGGCCTTAAATGAAGGGCACATTTTTGGTCAAGGGGGAGAAGGCTTTATGCGAATGAATATCGCATGTCCCCGTTCTACGTTAAACAAAGCTCTACGCCAATTAGAGCAAGCGGTCAAGCAACTTTCCCATATAGAAAAGTAAAACATAATAACATTGAGGAGGAATGAATGATGAATCAAACTAATGAATATGATTTCACAGATTTTGTTCGTGAGATGACCGTTATGGTTGAACGGTGTCATAATGATAATGAATGTGTTATTGAAGCAGAAAGATTGGTTGGTAAACTAATCCAGTCAAGTTCGTGGCTTTCTTCCGAGAAGAAAATACCCAGTGACAAGGGATACGCACGACATCTGCTGTACTGTGATCCAGAGGATCGTTTCGAAGTGATAGCGCTAGTCTGGAAACCCGGTCAGAAGACCACTCTACATGATCACGATAATACATGGGGAGCAGAAGGAGTCATCGAGGGTCAGATCAAAGTGACTAATTATATACGATTAAAGGAATTATCAGGGGGCAAAATTGTTCAGTTAAAGCATGTAGATACTACAATTGTAGGTGAGCGGGGGACAGGAAAATTATTGCCCCCAGCAGACTGTCACATCTTAGAAGGGATAGGGAATAAACCTGCTATCACTATCCATGTTTACGGAAAACAATTGAAAAAATTTCGGGAATTTACTCCATTAGATGAAGAGGGGCTATATATTGCTCAAGAAAAGCAGGTGGAATACACACCTGCACAGGTGTGTATTAAATAGAAAAGGCGTGTCGAAGACCAGCCCTGCTGTTTGACAGCTACATGTTGGTAAGCAGTGCCCTAAGAAGGTGAAAGGTAACATGACGCTAATTGTCCTTTAAACTGGCCAAGATTTTATAATAAATGATGGAGGCAAATGCTATGGCCTCCTCCACTCTCCGCTATTCTCGTTATCGAGTTAAAGGAAATTCAAAAACAATAGATAAGTATTCCCGTGTAAAAGATGAACAACAAATTAATCTTTTATTGATAATTGGATGGTTTACCCTGACTTCCCTACCATTTGGTTGAAACAAGGGTGAAACGAAAAAATTTATAAGAAGCAGAGAGGCTAACCTTGTGAACCTATCGAAATATGGAGTGAATGTCATAGCCTCCAGATTAACTGAAAACTTTTCTAAAAAGAATTTTTACCACTAATATACAAGGAGTAAAGAAATGCTAAACCCGTTAGCTCTAGAATTAAATAATAAAATAGAAGACAATGATGCATACATTTATCAAATGTTATCCTCACTTGGAAGGTCCTTGTATTTTCCAAAAGGAATTGTAAGTCAAAGCACAGAAGCGCTTCAGAAAGCCCATAAATTTAATGCAACAATTGGGGTTGCCACTAAAAAAGAAAGCCCAATGTACTTAAACGCTCTACAGAGCAAACTGTCAGCATTTGATCCAAAAGATTTATATCCTTATGCTCCGCCAACTGGAAAAATGGAGCTGCGCAAGATATGGAAGGAAAAGTTAATTAATGAAAATCCCTCATTAAGCGACAAGAACTTTGGTATCCCTATTGTAACTAACGGTCTAACTCATGGATTAAGCATTGTGGCTGATTTATTTGTTGAGAAGGGAGATCCAATAATTTTGCCAGATATGTATTGGGATAATTATAATTTAACCTTTGATTTCCGGCATGGAAGCCAAACAGTAATATATCCCCTTTTTTCAAGCACAGATAAATTCTATGTAGAAGCCATGGAAGAAGCAATGTTACTATGTGGAAAATCAAAAATAATTTTAATGCTGAATTTCCCGAATAATCCGACGGGTTATACACCTTATGAAGAAGAAGTTAGAGGGATCATTGAGACGATCATAAGAATAGCTAATTCGGGTGTTAACATTATTGTAGTAGCAGATGATGCGTATTTTGGACAGTTTTATGAGGATTCAATAAAAGAATCAATTTTTTCACGGTTAATTGGCATTCATCCGCGTGTCCTTCCCATAAAAGTAGATGGAGCTACGAAAGAGGAATACGCATGGGGGTTTCGTGTTGGGTTTCTGACATTCGGTATTCAAAATAAAGAAGTTTTAGAAGCATTAGAGGAAAAGACATTAGCTTCTATTCGAAGTACCATTTCATGTTGTTCACATCCTTCGCAAACATTTATTTTAGATGTTCTTCAACATCCGGATTTTAAGGCCCAACGAAAGAGTAACTTTCAGATAATGAAATCCCGGTGGCAAAGAATTAAGGAGATATTAAGCAGTTCAGACTATACTGATGCATTTGAACCCTATCCTTTTAATTCAGGTTATTTTATATGTCTCCGTATCAAACAGGTTGACGCAGAGTTGCTTCGGGAATACTTAGTTAATCATTACGGAGTTGGCACCATTTCTTTTGGCCATAATAATCTCCGACTCGCTTTTTCAAGTGTTGAATTAGAGGATTTAGATAAACTTTTTGTTTGTATTTATCAAGCATGTAAGGAACTAGAAAAGAAAACAGTCAAACTATAAAGAAAAACACAAATTACTAGATTAACAAATAATTAAAATTGATACTAAATAAAACGATTAATCCTCCCATACTTTACTAGAAGGTTCGATAAATACGAAATTAGTTGAGGACAAATACAGTTAGATCTTATGCTTCCAAAATTAAAACTGCTCTAAAAAAATGAAACAGGTTAGGATTTCTTCATTTTCAATCATTACTTAATAGATATAACGTAGCTATTGCGGAACAATAAGGTCATTTAAAAGAATACTAGATTTGTTTATAATCAAACCAACATCGAGAAATTAGTATTGGCTTTTGCTATATTACTGAGTATGGCAATAAAAATTCCATCCTACTCCATTAAAGGATGAGTTTTCCCTTAGTATTAATATTTGTCTTAATTTATTGAACGAACAGGACATTGATAGATTAATCGAGAAATACATGTTTTAACCTTAAACAGTGAAGAGAAATTGAAAATAGTCTATTTACAACTTGCTTTATCAATAGCTTTTGTAGGAGCCAATGCAGCACATAGATAGTGATTAATATTCCCTTAAGAGCTTTGGCTAAAAAAACGGGCGGGTATGTCTTGCTTCTAAACTTTTTCTTCCTGGAGGCCCCTTAATTGGTAGTCATTTTAGCCGAATGATCATAGAGGTTGATCATTATAGACAAATACGGTCATCTGAAAAAGCAGATGGAGCTTTTAAAGCGGTTCCTAAACGAATACAAGTAAGTAATACAGAATTTTAAGAGCGATAATAGTATTAAGTGCGACGCACGATATTCAGAATACGGTGGAGCAACATCTGAGCAAAACAAAGGTAGATTACTGTGTAATGGTTAACATTTTGCCTCCTAACGGTCCTAAGAATTAAAAACGCTGAGCAGGCTGTTGCATATGCTAAACATGTTAAAGTCATAGCTCACGATTTAAGAGCATAAGCGATTGGAGAAATTTAACCGTTTTTAAATTTTTAATTTAGTGTTGCTGTTTTTGTAGGCCATTATCTAGTGGCAATGTGTTCTGTTCAAGTACTTGGTTATGTAGTCCCACGATACACAAAATTATGTCGATTGCATTGTTTTGCAAAGATGTTTCAAAGCCAATAGTGGATTGTGTTGCCCCCATTAACTTTCATATAAAAAATATTCTAAAGCAATGGATTTCTGGTTGATCGTATTTTTATCACAAATCCATTGCCTTTTCATATGCCTGTGTGTATTGATAAAAAGGATAATATATAAAATCCTGTTTTATAATCAGCCAAATTTAAAAAACGATTTTCAAACTTTATAAATCATTTGGTATAAAAATACACTTTATGGAAATTTTCGTAATTAATACCGACTTTTAAGTCAATAGGTCATATTAGAAAGAAGGGAGAAACACTATTAAGATTATCTTTGATTATTTAAACATTCGTAAAATATTAATTGTATGAATGCCTTATAAAATCGAAAAAAGAAATCCCTCCTCTTAGCTTAAAATACTAGGCTGACAGTATTATAAAAAGTAAAAAAGCCTGATTCTAATTGAATCCAGGCTTTCTATTTGTTCATAAACGGATTTTTAATAACGATACAAGTTCCAATAAATTTCACCTAATTAGGAATTTTGCTTTTTAAATTTCCATGAAAGAAAATTGGGAGATATGGGAGTATAGGAGTATAAGTCCAGCCCGGAAGGAAAAAAGGAGAGAAATAGTGAAGACGGCCTAAAAAAGACGCGTGACGAGTATGGAAGCAAGAAGTCTGTTTAAATAGTTAGATATTCAATCTGTGGAAGAGAAACATTCGGCAAGAGTTCCTGCTCCGTGTAAGCAGCTCAATAGTTAATTTAGCAAATACTCCCTTTAAATATATAGATATGAAACTTTTCTTCAAAAGCCATGGAAACAACGCACCCTATATACTGCATTTATACCTGGTAAGAAGGAATTGTATAAATGAAATGATAAGAATTTTATCTTTTTAATAAAACATTAACAAAAAGGGCCCATAATAAAAAGGAAAAGGAGTGGATTTTATGAAGGATATTAGCATACTTTTTGCATTTGTAGGAGGGGGATTGTCCTTTTTCTCTCCATGCGTGTTTCCTCTTTTGCCTGCTTATATTACCCATTTAACAGGTGGAAAGATTGAAAATGCAAAAATGCAGGTGAACCGCGCAAAACTTTATTCACGTTCAATTGGATTTATCATGGGCTTTAGTCTTGTCTTTATAGCGCTCGGTGCTTCAGCAAGCTTTATTGGAAAAATCCTTATGGACTATCGTGTTCTTATCATGCAGATAGCCGGTTTACTCATTATTATCTTTGGTTTGCAGATGGCTGGTTTATTAAATTTTAAATTTCTAATGAAGGAAAAAAGAATTCAGACCGAACATGCATCAAAAAATGTTTTTAGTTCTGTATTACTGGGAATGGCATTTGCCAGTGGATGGTCCCCTTGTGTCGGACTTGCTCTTTCCTCCATACTGTTATTAGCAAGCTCATCTGATACTTTGAGTCAGGGGGTTTTCTTGTTGGGAGCTTACTCTCTTGGCATGGCTATTCCATTCTTCATTATTTCTATTGTGATTTCTTATTCGTTAAAAACAATGAGAAAAATAAACAAGTACTTATCAAAGCTTGCATTTGTGAATGGAATGATCATGGTAGGCCTTGGATTTTTGGTGTTATCGGGGCAATTACAAAAAATCAGTTCCTGGCTCTCAGCCTATAGTTTATTTTCATTATAAAAAGGGGGCTCTCTTTTGGTACAAAAACACCTTATCGGAAAAACAGTATTACTGGTAGAAGATGATCTGAAAATCCGTAACCTTGTAAAAATTTATTTGATTAAAGAAGGATATGAAGTCATAGAAGCATCAAATGGCTGGGAGGCAAAAGAAAAAATCAAGCAGTTCGACCCCTGTATATTAATACTTGATCTTATGCTGCCAAAAGTCAATGGTGAAGAGGTATGTAAATGGGTTCGAGAGGATTTTAAAAGCAGGATGCCCATCATTATGCTTACAGCGAAAGTGTCAGAAAAAGACCGAATCCAAGGCTTTAAGTTAGGAGCCGATGACTATGTTGTTAAACCTTTCAGTCCTGCTGAACTAATGGCGAGGATCGAAGCCGTTCTAAGAAGAACTGCAAGCCGCTGCAGCAAGTTGAGCTTTACGGGATTTACGATCAAGCCGGCAAAGGGAGAAGCATGGATTGATGGAGAACAGCTGGAGTTAACCCATTTTGAATTTAAGCTCCTGCATATGTTCATGCAGCATCCAGATCAAGTTTTATCAAGGGAGCAAATTCTTGACTTTATCTATGAAAACAATGAAAAAGCCGTGTCTGAAAGGACTATTGATGTGCATATTAAGCATTTGCGAGAGAAAATAAAAGAAAAGACACCAAAGGATTATATTCAAACGGTCAGAGGAATGGGGTATAAATTTGTGGCTTTATAAACACGTGTCTAATCTGTTATCAAGGCTGGTTGCTCTAAATGGCACCGTTGTTTTGCTCGCTATTCTCCTGGCAGGTTTGTCTGTTAAAGATTACGCTTGTTTTTTGGTCAATTCCGAACAAGTAGTGGGTCAGGAGCTTGTTGATATGTTGAATGGTTTTCTATGGAAAGTAGGAGCCCTTGCTTTTATCATCTCGGGTCTATTCCACTACTTCACTGTCAGGAAGATCATAGGACCCGTTAAACAATTGGCCATAGCTACTAAAAAAATCAAGGAAGGCAACATCCCGCCTAAAGTTGAAACGAAGGCATCAGGAGAATTGAAGGAACTCATTGAAAATTTTAATTCTATGTCTGAAACGCTCTTTACTGTCCATGAGCAACGGGAGGAAATGCTTCGTGATATTGCCCATGAGCTTCGGACGCCTTTAACGAATATAAATGGTTATCTGGAAGCACTTGAAAACGAAGTCATTAGCGGAGATCCTGAATTATTTGGCTCCCTGCTTGAGGAATCCCGGCGAATTACAAGAATCGTTGAACTGATAACAGAAATAAATTCCTGGAATAATGGAAACTATTTTTCAGAAAAGCAGTTTCGGCCAGTCTCCATAAGTGAAGTGCTTACAGAAGCGATAACGACCTTTCAGTTAAAACTAAATGATCAGTTTACAAACACTGACATTCATATTGAACAAGCAAGCCTATTAGGAAATAAAGATGGCCTCGCACAAGTTCTATCTAATGTTCTTCAAAACATTCTTGATTATGATACGGGAAGCAATCTGGCAGTAAACGGAGCAGTCAAAAATAAAACATACGTCATCACTTTTACTCATACCGGTCAATTTATTGCCCCCGAAAAAAAAGAACTTATCTTTGAGCGTTTTTATCGATTAGAAGAATCCAGAAGTACAAGAGCCGATGGAGCGGGGCTCGGCCTGGCCATCGCTAAAAGTATTGTCACTGCCCATCGTGGAAAGATTGGAGTCGAGTCAGACGGTACCCACCATACTTTTTGGATTGTGCTTCCGTTAGAGAAGGCCGGTAGAGTAGATGCGTAATGTGCCAATATTAAGATTCTTAATCATTCCTTAACAAACGAGGTTTATATTTTTACCGAAAGGGGTGCTGAAATGGAGTTTATAATTGAAAATGACCATATTAAAGGCGATTTAGCATTTAATGAAATAGCTATTTCATCTAGCGAAAAAAACGGGTATCGTCCGTACGAGCTTTTTGTCTCTTCTTTAGCTGGTTGTAGTGGAAGTCTGCTTCGAACGATCTTGCAAAAAAGGAGGCATTCTTATCAAAAACTTGAAATGAAAGTTTCTTCGGTTAGAAACCCCAATCATGCCAATCAAATTGAAGGGCTTTCTTTGACAGCCTATATTCACTCGAAAGAGCCTTTTACACCGCAGCAGGCGGAAAAAATGGCTCTTTTAGTAGTCAAAAACTGCAGTATGATTCAATCTGTTATTCAATCGATTGATATAAAGTTTATGGTTAAGATGATATCCCTCATCGGTGACCATTCTTGAATTATTTTCAGTTCGACAGCTTATCTATCTCGGTAATATGGATTGCCGCGGCGGCAGCCTTTTTTATTTCTGCAGCGGTGAACAGGATTTTGGGAGACGAAAAAGTGGGCGATTGGTATGGAAATAGCTTTTTTTTTATTTTATTATTTGGAAACTTAGCTATATCGTCTTTAACTTAAAACTGTTTTTAGACAACCCTTTCTCGATCGTTTATTTCAATGGTGGAAGAAAGGGACATATATTGGCGCTGGTCGTTCTTTCCTTTTATCTGCTCATGTTTGCTGCAAAGAAAGACCCTGCTATTTACAAAATATCAGCTCGACTTTACTTACTTTATTTTATCTTGTATGAAACGGTCGTTCGCCTCTTAGAGAAAGATTATATAGAAGCTGCTAGCCACTTTATTTTGTTGGTAGGTCTTTTGCTCCAATCGGTAACAAAGAAACACCAGCGTTTATACGGTCAAATGTTAATCGTATGGATGTTGTTGGAATTGTTAATGCTAAGCCTCTTCGATACCATTCTTTCTTTACAAGCATTGACATTTATTTGGATAGGACTAATTGTGTTTATCCTCAACGAAAAAGCTAACAAGGAGGAAAGGATACTTGAATAAAAACATTTTATCTATCGCTATTATTCTACTGGCTCTCTCCATTGTATTCGTTAATGTTTGGGAACCATCCCCAACGGAAGAAAATACGGAAAGTACGAATCGGGATACTGAAGAAAGTGTAACAGCCACTGAAAACATTCCAGGTGCAGATCTTTCTGAGGTACAGGAGGGAAAACCTGCTCCTGACTTTGAATTAACCACTCTAGCAGGCAAAAAAGTAAAACTATCCGACTACCAAGGGAAAAAGGTTATCTTAAATTTTTGGGCAACATGGTGCCCGCCTTGTAAGGCTGAAATGCCTCATATGCAGAATTTTTATGAGGAAAACAAAGATAAAGATGTTGAAATAGTGGCCGTCAATTTGACTAGCGTGGATAAAGGGAGATCAGAAATTGAAGGCTTCGTAAAGGAATATGGTCTGACTTTTGACATTCCCCTTGATGAAAAAGGAACAATCGGTACACAATATCAAGCCTTTACGATTCCTACCAGCTATGTCATTGATTCAAATGGAGTCATCACCCAAAAAATTATCGGACCAATGGATGAGAACATGATGGCCGATTTAACAAAAAGTATTCAATAACACATTTTTAAACGACTTAAAGTTTGTACTACATGTGCGCAGAAAGGAGGGGATTTGCTTGTACACGATATTAGTGATAGGGGAAGAACAAGCAAAAGCAGAAGACTTTTGTATACTGCTTACCGACTATAAGATATCGTATGTCCGGGAGCATTTTGCTGGTGAAAAGCTGCTGCATACAGTACGTAACCGTTGTATGGATTTAATTGTGTTACTTGCTGTATCGTCTGCACCTTCATGGATCGAATTATGCAAACGGATAAAAGATTGTTCAGCTGTTCCGGTTGTTCTGCTCACAGAGGAGTACAACGAAGCATTCATCTTACAGAACTTGAGTGCGGGAGCAGATGATTTTATAATCAAGTCAATGGGGGAAGACATTCTTTTGGCAAAAATAAAAGCTCATTTACGAAGAAGCCCTCGAAGCGGTAACGAAGAGCTTGAATTCAAAGGACTCGTTGTAAACCGTGAGCTGTTCGAAGTGCAATATGATCATACTCTTTTGACCCTTACACGAAAAGAGTATGCCCTGGTGGAGTATTTTTTGAGTCACCCTAATCAAGTTATAACAAGGGAACACCTGCTTTCACACTTTTGGAATGGATATCACCATGTAGATGTGCGGACGATCGATTCTCATATTCGAAATATAAGAGGAAAGCTTCGGGAGGTTGGATTTCCTGTTGATGAATACCTAAGAACAGTAAGAGGAGTCGGCTATCGCTGGAAAAGCGATAAAGCGAGCCTCATGTCTATCTAAAAAGTAAACAAAGAAATAAGAAAGGCAAACAAAAATCTGCTGAATGAGACTTTTACATTCAGCAGATTTTTTTGTAAAAAGTATATGTCGATTTCATAGGAATACAAGTTACTAGTTTATTACAATTACATGCAGATTCCATCAAAAATCCACAAAAACACCTTATTAACAGGAGGATTTGTAACTGTAAATTAAAATAATATTGGTCATTATTTTGATAAAATGAAGTCATCAGAGAAATAGATAATTATAGATTTGGAGGAAAAAAGTGGAAAAACTAAAGAGGGTATGGATCATGTTTATGGCAGCGACTGTGTTCTTAACAGTTATATCGGTCAAATCTTTAAATGCAGAAGCTGCGTCTATAGGAGAGTCTATTGTAGAGTATGGTAAAAAATTCATGGGAGTTCCTTATGTATGGGGAGGCACTTCGCCAAGCGGTTTTGATTGTTCTGGCTTTACTCAATATATTTATAAAAATGAAGCGAGTGTGTCACTTCCGCGTACAACTGATCAACAATACAAGATTGGCACATCTGTAGCCAAAAGTGATCTTCAGCCAGGCGATCTGATTTTTTATAAAAATACATATAAAAAAGGGATCTCTCACGTTGGTGTGTATGCGGGCAATAACATGGTGCTCAATGCGACGACAAGCAAAGGTGTCAGACTTGTTTCCATGGACAACTCTTATTGGGGACCGAGATACGCAGGAGCAAAACGTGTTCTTAAGGAAGAGAAGGCACCTGAGTGGTTTACAGATGTATCGAAATCAGTCGCCACTTACACAGCTATTAAAGAGATGTCAGACAAAGAAATCATCACGGGCTTTGGAGATCATACGTTCCGGCCTGATGAAAAGGTAACACGTGGACAAGCAGCCGCGATCATAAATCGCGTACTTAAATTAAAGCCTAAAGTGATGAGCCACTTTACAGATGTATCCAAATCTTACCGCTTTGCTTATGATATCGCCGCTATTCGTGAAGCAGGAATTATAAATGGTTTTGGAGATAAGACATTCCGTCCGAATGAGGAGATGACACGTAATGAAATGGCTGCGATTCTTGGGCATGCATTTGAGTTGAAAGTATCGCAAACAGCCGCTGCAAATGTCAAGTATTCTGACATTAGACCCGGTCATTGGGCATATAACGGGATTATCACTATGGCATCGATTGACCAAACAGGCTTTTTCGAAGGCGCCAAATTCTACGGAACTCATAATGCGACACGTGAAGCTTTCACTGTAGCAGTTTATAATGCTATGAATGTACAGTGAGAATAATGAGCTCTGGTCATTAGACCAGGGCTCGTTTTCAGTTCCTTCAGTTTAGGAAAAAGTTACTCTCGTTCATAAAAGTGTACTTTTGCGAACGGTTATTTTTTGCTCAAAAAAGGCTATTTTTTACGTTCGTTTAAGTCGAAAAATCATTTATGAACGTCTGTGATTTTTATAGAACTTTTACGAACGATTTTGGTAGAATAGGAGAGAGAATTGATAGCAAAAGGAGTAAAAAAATGGATGTTCGAAAATTTGGATACATAAGAGTCAGCAGCAAAGACCAAAATGAAGGCCGACAGCTTGAAGCCATGAAAAAATGGGAATTGATCAAAGGGACATTTTTATGGATAAACAAAGTGGGAAAAATTTTGACCGCGTTCAGTATCAAGTGTTGAAACGTATCATCCGTAAAGGGGATATCCTTTACATTCATTCACTCGATCGTTTTGGAAGAAATAAAGAAGAAATTCTTCATGAGTGGAATGACCTTATGAAAAATATTGAAGCGGATATCGTCGTTTTAGACATGCCTTTGCTTGATACCACTCAATATAAGGATAGCCTTGGAACGTTCATCGCTGACCTTGTTTTACAGATTCTTTCTTGGATGGCGGAAGAAGAGAGGGAACGAATCCGGAAGCGGCAACGTGAAGGAATTGATTTAGCTTTAAAAAATGGTGTAGCCTTTGGCCGACCAAAAGCTAAGATAACGGACGAGTTTAAAGAAGTGTATCATCGATGGAAAGCAGGAGAGGTGACAGCTGTTAAAGCGATGCAAGAGGCGGGTCTAAAAAAGACAACTTTTTATAAACTTGTCAGGGAGTATGAAGGAGGACCCGAAATTAAACATATATAATAGGAAGAAACTCATAAAAATAAAGGTTTTGATTATATTGAAACCTTGCAAGGCTTAGAAGAAGCCGACCTCTGTAAGAAGCTTTACTAAGTTACTAAGAATGATTTAACATGGGGGTAAAAAAGAATCAATAATTATTGATTCTTTTTACCCCCATGTTCTTTAGTAATGCATCTGTTTTTAAGCTTTAAAATATTTATCTAAATTAATCGACTTGCTTGCTCCTTTGTTTACAGTTCCATTGAAAGCAGGATTTAACACCAGATTTGGCTCAATTAAGTCATATAGTTCATAATACAAATCAATGATAGCATCTTTATAATCAACTAATTCGTCGTAAAGTTCATCAAAAGTATAAACTAATTCTGATTTAAGGTAATCTTGAGCCCTGAATTTTTCTCCTGAGTTATAATTTATATCTATGGCTAAACCATCTTTAAAGTTCAGGATTATTTCTCCTAGGTTTTGTTTTGTATCCTCTTCATAAAATTCTCTCTTAATCTCTAAGTAAAGATTACTTTCTTTCAATTTTTCTAGATTTGTATTTACTCCATTTATTTCAAAATTTACGTTATAAGCTGGAATCATTTCCGCAATCTTTAGGCTGTTTTTATGTTTAATTTGATTAACAATTTCTCTCGTTACAACTTTTTTATTTTTATTAAATCTAAAGGTTGTATTAAATGTTTCTAATTTATCTTTAAAATCTATTATTTCTTGTTCTGAACGACTTTCCAGGAATTCTCTAACTCTAGCATAAATACAGTTTCCTTCAGCAGTTTCGACCCAACCATCTGTATTCCTAATGACTTGCTTTAGGTTTCCGTCACGCCTAGGTTTATACAGGCTGTATCCCTTATTAAATTCATTCCATGCTCGATAGTAAAACCAAGGAATTTGAAGCAATATATCAAAGCAATTATTAAAATCAATAAGTGCGTGTCTAATATGGACCCTTCTTATAATGTTTAATTCCTGCTGTTCGGCGTTTTCATGTTCGGCTTTATCTGAATATAGTAATGACATACTAGCATCACCTAGGGTTTCAAGAAAATCATCCATTTTTAATACTGCTAATCTAACATCATAATTTTCAATCTCCATAAAATGTTCCGGCGGCGAAAGTTTGTCGGGGATGTCTTTATGTCTCATACTAATATAACACCTTCTCTATTTAAGATTTGAAAAATTATATCATTTTCCTGGTTTTTTTCCTATAATTAACATTAAGAGTGTAATTTTCCTCTCAAGAAAAGTTACTATAATGCAGATGGAGATATTACATCTAAAAGAAAGTTTGGATATTTTCTATACTAGGTAACAGTGCTGGAATAGCTAAAGAGAGTTTTTCTCGATATATCTCAGTTAAAAAGGAGTAAGTTAATGTACTTATCTGAATTAAAGATTTGGAATTTTAGAAAATTTGGTGAAGCCAAGGATGGAAATCCCGGACTGATTTTAAAATTTAACCACGGGTTAAATTTACTAGTTGGTGAAAACAATTCCGGGAAAACTGCAATAATTGATGCAATAAAATATACCATACTTACACAAAGCTATGAAAATATAAGAATTGAAAATGAAGATTTTCATTTGCCTATTGATAGAACAGACGAAAAAGAGAGAGCAACAGAATTACGCATAGAATGCATTTTTAGAAACATTAGTGACTTGGAAGCTAAAAATTTTTTAGAGTGGTTAGGAATGGAGAAAAACCATCAAGGTAGATATGAGTATTATCTTAAGGTATTTTTAACTGCTAAAAGACAAGGTAACAATGTATACTATGATATTAAAGCTGGTCCGGATGCGGAAGGAAAGTTGCTCAATGGGGAAACTAGAAATCTATTGAGAGCTACTTATCTTAAACCACTGCGAGATGCAGAAAAAGAAATGTCCCCTAAGAGGAATTCTAGATTAGCGCAAATATTAGAAAGTCATGATGCATTTAGAGACAGAGAAGAAGAACACTATATATATGATGTAATTAAGGAAGCAAATGAAAAAATAAAAAAATATTTTAATGGATTAGATATTGATGATACACCTTTAGTAGACCAAGAAGGAAAAAAGCTTTTAGAACAAGTTAATAAATACTTAGGAGAGTTTAGTGGTAATAAAGGGAGTCTAAGTTCGAACTTCACCATTGCAAAACTAAAACTAAAAAGTATTCTTGAAAGATTGAATTTAGACTTGACAGAGAGTAAGTCAGGATTAGGTTCTCATAACTTGCTTTTTATTGCAACAGAACTATTGCTGTTGAAGAGAGATTCATATCAAGGTTTAAAGTTGGCGTTAGTAGAAGAAATTGAAGCACATCTACATGTTCAAGCACAAATTAGGCTGATTGATTTTCTTCAAGAAGAAGTGAGAAACTCTAATTTACAATTAATTATGACGACCCATAGTACAGATCTAGCATCAAAGATAAACCTGGAGAACTTAATTATCTGTAAAGATGGTAGAGCTTTTCCTATGGGCCATAATTATACAGAATTGAATAAAGGAGATTATCTATTTTTAGAACGATTTTTAGATTCAACTAAAGCAAATTTATTCTTTGCTCAAGGTGTTATTCTTGTTGAAGGTGACGCTGAGAATTTATTATTGCCTACGATTGCAGATATTATTGAAAAGCCGTTGTCTCGGTTTGGTGTAACTATAGTTAATGTAGGTAATACAGCTTTTTTAAGATATTCTAGAATTTTCAAAAGAAAAGAAATAGAGTTGGGACTACTAAAGATTCCTGTTTCCACAATTACGGATAATGATATTAAGCCGGATATTTATAAAAGGAAGGATTCGGATGCAAGAACTAAGGAAGATTTGGAAATAGAAAAACCCATAGAACAAAGAAGGCAGGAAAGGAAGGAGAAAATTGAAGGCCAAAGTGTAAAATTATATATATCTCCAGAATGGACATTAGAATATGATATCGCATTAGGTACATTGCAAAAAGAATTGTTGATAGCAGTTCTAAGAGCTCAAAAGATTGAAAACAGCGATGTGATTGGTTTAACTTCGGAAAAAATACAAGAGGTTGATAATAGAGTAGATGAGATATGTAAAGAGTGGGATGAACAAGGGCACACAAATGAGGAAAGAGCTTTTTATATTTATAACGACCTAATGTTGGAAAAAAGGATTTCAAAAGCAATAACAGCTCAGTGTCTTGCTGATCTCTTAAGACAAAAAAAATAGAGAATAGAGAAGAGATTAAGGAAAGAATTTTAGAAGACCATCAAATACAATATATTGTACAAGCTATTAACTATGCCTCAGACGGAGTTGAATCATAGTGTTAGAAATCACGAATGAAGATATTTTATATGCAGAGAAATTATTACTAAATACGGGAGAGGTTTTCGATGATGAACGTAGAGAAATTATTAAATCCCTAAGCTCTACAGATATTAAAGCCTGTCCTGGAAGTGGAAAAACAACGACATTGTTAGCTAAACTCGCCATTTTAAGTCGCAAATTACCTTTGAAAGATAATAGTGGGATTTGTGTTTTAACACATACAAATGTTGCTATTAATGAGATTAAACATAGATTAGGAGATTACGGACAGGATCTATTTGATTATCCCAATAATTGTAGTACCATACAGTCGTTTGTTAATCAATTTTTGGCTATTCCTTCATACATACATTTTTACGGAAAAAGACCAATCAGAATAGATGATGAGATATATAATGAGGTTATTAGAAAAAAGTATTATGAACTTATACCGAGAAATTTGCGATTTGGTATAGAAAGGCAAGGCTTAGATATAACAAGCATTCGATTTGATTTGCGTGAGCCTATTCTACTTAAAAATTTATATGGAAATAAGGTATATAAGAATCAACAGAGTGACAGTTATATAGCACTAAAAAGATTAAAAGAAAGTATAATGGAAGATGGAGTATTGTGTTACGATGATGCCTATTTTTTAGCTTATAAGTATATAACAGTACACCCAGAAATTAAAAATATTTTTTCAAAGTGTTTTTCTTATGTCTTTATTGATGAGATGCAAGATACAATGACTCATCAAAAAGAGCTGCTAGATTGTCTCTTTGATGAGTCCGTTATTGTTCAAAGAATAGGTGATCTTAACCAATCAATATATGATCAATCTAATGTTGCTGGCTCTTGGGATATAGATAACGAATCATGCCTTCAAATATCGGATAGTAAGCGATTTTCAAATGCGATTGCGTCTATTGTTCAGAATATATGTGTCAGTCCTCAGGAATTGATTGGGAATCCTACTATACCAAATATACGTCCTTGTCTTCTTGTATTCAACTCAGAAAGTATTGGAAATGTACTGGCTCATTTTTCAAGAATTATAATTAAAAACGAGTTACATTACTTAGATAAGAAAGTGTTTAAAGCAGTAGGGTGGGTGACTGAGCATCAGGAAAAGTTAGGAATAACAAGCTATTGCGATTCTTTTAATAAAGTAATCAAAAAGAAGATTGACTTTGATTACTTAAAAACTTATTTAATGAAGGAATCATCAGAGGATGTTGAAAGATCTGGTAGCGATTTATATAGAAAAAAGATATTGAGAGGAATTTTGAAGGCGCTGCGTGAAATGGGAGAAAAGATTGATGGGAAGTATTATACGGAGCTTTCGTTTTTAAACCATCTTCAGAAAAATAACAAAAAGATTTATGAGGAATTATTATTAAAGCTGGCAGCGTGGTGTTTGAAAATTCATAATGATGAGGATATAATCTCGGAAGTTAAATCTTTCATTACAACAGATCTACGAAGATTTTTTAATTGGGGGAATATGAATATATTAGAATCTTTTTTTATAAATGAGATAGAAGGATTAACTGAGGCACACCAAATACAAACAAATATTTTCACTTATAATGAAAGTGGGAATGAAGTTAATGTGGAAGTCTCATCTATACATTCTGTTAAAGGAGAAACGCATACAGCAACTCTTTATCTGGAAACCTTTTATCATGATTTTGATATTAAACGTATTATAAATTATTTAAAAGGCAGGCACACTGATACTAAGGCAACTAGAACTTTGCAAAATTTAAGGATGGCATATGTTGGAATGACGAGACCTACCCATTTACTCTGTATAGCAGTTAGAGAGGAAACGATAAGTAAGCACGAAGACGAATTGAGAGATGCAGGATGGGATATTGAGTATGTGTTTATTGGTGCAGGTAGGGATGTTCAACCTGTATAAAATAATATATAAAATAAAACCCAGAAATTATTTAATTACCTGGGTTTTATTTTATATAGGTGACGAAAGAGGATTTATTAGTCGCTCAACTATGCGTATAATCTAACTTTTACAAGCGATACAGGTTTCAATAAATTTTAGGGGATAAAGATTGTGAAGAAATATACTTATAGCAAAGGGTACTATGATTGAACAACGAAGAGAGCTGCGGTACCTTTTTTCTTATTGCGCTAAAGAGCGGGTCAGCATAATAAGAATAACTCTTATGATAGCGATATTAAATAATCTAACATTTTAAGTAAAGATAAGTAGACATTCCGAACGCATATTCGGGATAATATTCCTAAGGTTATTTTTAGTACAGGAGGTTTCAATTTTGATATTTGAGCACGAACCTTTCAAAAATATGACATTGGATTATAAACATTGCTTTCTTTGTGGAATAGAACTTACAAAAGAGAATAAAACAGATGAACATGTTATACCTACATGGTTGCAACATAGACATGACCTTTGGAACCAAAGGCTTACTTTGTTAAACGGAACTAGTATTCCATATAGACAATTAAAAATTCCTTGTTGCCAAGAGTGTAATAATGTAGCACTTGGTAACATAGAGAAAGAAATCGAAAAGGCATCGATTTCCTATCAGGAATTAACTAAATTAGACAAGTGGACTATTTTTATCTGGTTAGTAAAATTATACTATGGATTACTTTTTAAAAATCTATCTTTAGTAGTTGACTTTAAGGATCCCGCTAAAGGAACTATAGTATCCCCTGAACAATTATCGAAGTTTAAAATGTTGCATGAGTTTTTACAATCAACTAGGATTAGTACCAAATTTTCAAGTGAAGTATTTTCGTTATTCACCTTTAAACTCCACTTACATGCAGACAATGATAGAAAATATGATTTCTTTTTCACAGACGACCATATGAGAAGTCAACTAGCTATACAAATTGGAGAAATTGGTATTATTTGTTGTATAGGAGAAGACGGAATAATTGCAGAGTCTTTAAATGATTATATAACTCCTTTCAAAGAACATAGGTTACATTCAATCCAGTTTAGTGAACTAATAGCTAAGATTTTTTACCAACGAGCTCTACTACAAGTTGCTCCTAGTTATATCCTTATTAATAGTAAAAATAACTCTCACATATTATCAAATATGAACTCTTTTGCTGGAGAATATTTTCGAGAAACAAATTTTAAAGAATTCGGTTATGTACTTGCCCGGCAGCTTCGACGTTTTAATATAGGTATTGAGAAACTTTACTATCCAGATGCCGATGCGGTATCAAGTTTTTTAATGAAAGACGATGGTAATCTTCATTTATTAGACAATACGGGAGTTCCAATACCCGATATTAAAATTAAACATCCAAAATATAAAGGACAGTTATTCCCAGCAAGAAAATAGGTAACGGGGAAGTTTAATTAGATAATAGGTCGTGATGAAATACATGAGCACGGTTTTAGATTTCAAAAAATATGGGCAGTCGTAGAATTTTTTGAAGCACATGTAGACTTAAATGTTTATATGGATAGCATGTTCTTAATGAAACTTGATTCGGTAAATAAATTTTACTGACTTGATTGAAAAAATAAATATTTTTATTAAGCGCTAATAGGTGCATTTTTTGAAGAGGTGACAATTGTACCTTTTTTTGTTTCTCTCAAAAACCATAGTTTTCAATATTAAAACTTTTTTTCTTTATAGGAGTGGGTGGTAATTCTATAATAGTTTATATGACGTTATAAATATTACTATAAAAGATAATGAACAGTAGACAAGGGGAAAAGATTTATCATGAAAAGTTATTGTGCATGAACAACTCTCAATAACTTTTAAACTCGTTTCATTCCCTCTAACCGTAGTTTTATTACTCATTCGAAATTCTAAAGAATCATTTCTTTAAACTATAAAGGGAAAGAGATATAATATTTTACATTACACTGATTAGGGAGTTTAACAGAATGAAGGTTATTATTGCAGAAAAGCCATCTGTAGCTAAAAATATTGCCGATGCTTTAAAAATAAGAACAAAAAAAGATGGTTATTTTGAGGGCAATGGCTATATCATCACCTGGGCTTTTGGGCATTTATTACAGCTGTACGATGCAAAAGATTATGACGAAAAGTTGAAAAAGTGGAGCATGGAAAACTTTCCTTTTATCCCTTCGAGTTTTCGTTACAAAGTAAAGAGCGATCCGCGTAATAGGGACAAAGAGGACCTTGGAGCAAAGAAACAACTAAAGATTATCTATTCTTTGATTAAACGAAATGACGTGGAGACTATAGTGTCTGCTTGTGACTATGACCGTGAGGGTCAAATTATTGGTGACACCATTATCTATAATCTTAAGTCCCAGAAAAAGGTATACAGATTGTTATTGAACGAGTGGACCCCTGAGGAAGTATTAAAGGGTCTCCAAAATATTAAACCAAACAGTGAAATGAAACCTCTTCAAGATGCCGGCTTGAGCCGCCAGTGGGCAGACTGGCTGATTGGCATCAATTTAACTTCAGTTGCTACATTAAAGTACCAAAAGGGAAGAGGCCAGGCGTTAAATATCGGAAGGGTATTGCTGCCAACTTTAAAGATTATTTATGACCGGGATAAAGAGATCGAGAATTTCGTGCCGGAAGACTACTATAAGTTAACGGCTACGTTTAAAACAAAGAATGAAGCAGAGTATGAGGGGACTTATTTCGAAGAGGGGCAGGAAAAATTTAAAAGTAAGGAACCCCTTGAATTAATTGAACAAATTCTCGCTAATCAGAACGGAACTATTATTGACAAGAAGGTAGAACGAAAAAAGGAGTTCCCTCCTTATTTATTTAATCTTTCCAACTTACAAGGATACATTACGAGCAAATATAAAGGTTGGACATCCGACAAAGTATTGAAAGTAGCCCAGTCCCTCTATGAGAAAAAATTGATTACGTACCCTCGAACAGCGAGTGTTGCTTTAGAAGAAAGCCTTGTCGGCAAAGCAGCTAAAGTGCTGGATGTTTTAAAAAAGGGGCTGCCTTTTGAAGAGGAAATCAAATTCCAGAAAACGAAACGAATATTTAATAATGCTAAAGTGGAGAGTCATAGCGCCATTATCCCCACTTATGTAGTACCTAAATCGTTAACGAAGGACGAAGAGATGGTTTACACGGCCATTAAAAATCGCTTTATCATTCAGTTTATGCCGATAGCGGAATACGAAGAAACGAAAATCACGACTAAAGCGAATGTTAATGAGATAAAAGGTGTGTTTATTTCTAAAGGAAAAGTCCAGACAGTTGTTGGGTGGAAAAAGCTTGAGAAAATCGAATCGAAAGATACACTGTTGCCGGCTGTTACGATCAATGATCACGTAAATATAATGAAGCAAAACGTATCGTCTCATGTGACAAAACCTCCGAAGCCTCATATAGAAAAGACATTACTTAGAGTAATGGAAACCTGCGGGAAAGGAAGCGGGGGAGAAGAGAGTGAAGAAATGCTTGTTTCGATCTTAAGTGGTTATAGTATTGGAACTCCAGCAACGAGGGCTGAAACAATTAAGAAATTAACAGATATTGGATATATAACGACTCGAAATAGGGACTTAATATGTACCGAACTTGGCAGAAAGCTGGTAGAAACGTTCCCGGTGAAGGAATTATTTGATTTGGAATTTACCGGACGGCTAGAAAAAACATTATCAGATATTGAAAAACAAAAATTCACCAAAGAATCTTTCCTGCATGTAATTACTGAATTCACTTCGAAAGCCGTTGAAAAAATAAAAAGTGACCAGGAAGTCGTCATCAATGAGGTATCTAAAGAGAAAAAACAAGCTGAAGTGCTTGGAAAGTGTCCTTTATGTGGGCACGCGATCATTGAAGGACAGAAAGGCTTTGGCTGCAGCAATTGGAAAAGCGGCTGTAAGTTTGTTATTTGGAAAAACGATAAGTTTTTAGCTTCCATGAAGAAGAAGCCGACTAAAACGATGGTAAAAACACTTTTGAAAAACGGAGTGGTGACAGTAAAAGGATTAACAAGCAAAAAAGGCAATAAATTTGATGCAAATTTGCGTTACGAAAAAAATCAGAACAATGAATACTTTAGTTGGAAAATGGAGTTCAATAAATAACACCCAATTTTCCTTAACGTTTAGAACAGCTCAATTCACTTCATTGGGCTGTTTTTTATTGAATAAGTAAGAAAGGACAACTCAATGTTTTGGTGCTTATTGTATCTATGGCTAGAAAAGGGAGAACATCTTAATCGTTATATTCCCCGTTCCTTAGCCAGCTCACAATGGTTAAATTCATGGAAGAAAGAGGATAAAATGGCCGTGTTAAGCGCATGTGCCTGGTGTATAAAAATGTAATTTTTAATATCCGCATTCAAAGATGAATTCAAGCAAAGTGTATTCATTATGGATGAACAGTCTGGTTTCCACTTGTTTATCAAAGTGCACATGAAGTGTTCAGAAGAATGGTTCATTCAGGCCGTCTTTGATGGCATTAAGGTGTATTTTACTGCAGTCTATGTTATTAAATATATAATATGATCCAGACATTGGATAGAAACAGTAAATAGCGGTTCCTCCAATTCCATCAGTGTTTATTTAGAAAAAAATCAGTTGTTTTTGAGAAGGCTTTCCTCTATTATCTTTTATAAAAAGGTACGATAAATACTAGAGAAGAACAGCTACTTATTGTCTGTTTTACGGGTTAGACTTATCCAGTTTTTGAAGAGTGCAAAAGCACTCTTTTTCATTAGAAAGAAACGTTGGAAATGATGAATACTATATTCCGCCTGGGATGCCAAATATCTTATTTATACATTTATATGTTCTTTCTAGCAATCATTATATTTAGTAGTATATGGTTGTACAAATCGGGCCAAAAAGAGAGGAAGAAAAATGCTCAAAAATGGGTTCACATACGAGCTAGTAAACCACTTTGATTTATTTATTCATATTTTTAATAGCATGTCAGATTTAGTGTTTTTAGTTCAAGTCAATCAAGGTAAGGATTTTCGATACTTATTTGCAAATGCTGTAGCGAACCGGTTAATTGGTCTAGATGAGACAGCTTACGGACACGCATTAGATGAATTTTTGCCGCCCGAGACCTTGGCATTAGTTACTGAGAAGTATAAGGAAGCTATTAAGAAAAAAGTTCCAATTACTTATGAAGAAGAGCTTAATTGGCCTTTTAATAATAATCGGAAAAGTCAATCAATTAATAAAGATAGAAAAGGATATTTTGAATCAACGGTTACCCCTCTATTTGATGATCAGGGAAAGTGTACACATCTATTGGCGATTGTTCGCGATATAACAGAGCAAAAAGAGAAAGAACAAGAATTAAAGCGTGTAAGTGAACGCATGGAATTGATTTGGAATCATACGGCTGATGTTATCTATACATTTAATGCATCTACGAGCTTTGTTAGTGTAAATCCGGCATTTGAGCATTTATTTGGCTGGAAGAGTGAGGAACTATTGAATGACCCAACAATCAGCATTGTTCCGAAGCATGATAGAGTGGAATTAGAGCAGATCATTGAAGCATTAAAGAATGGACAAATTGTCCTCTCCCATGAAGTGCGGCGTATAGCAAAGAATGGACAGATCATTCATGTGTTAGCTTCCTATTCACCTATTTATGATCATGATGGAAATTGGGATGGAGGAGTGGCTGTTTATAAGGATGTTACGGAACAGATGAAGATATTCAAAAATTAGAAGACAGCAAAGAGAGATATCGTATCATTACAGAATATTCATCTGATTTAGTTAAAGTCACTGATGCGAAAGGAACAGTAATTTACACCTCGCCTTCTCATTTAACCATTCTTGGGATAGAGCCAGTTGATACTTTAAACAAATCTATTTTAGAGCTTATGTATCCAGAAGACACCCAACTATTTGATCATACTATAAGAAAAATTGTTTGCAGTCAGGAACCTCAATCAATAGAGTTTAGAAGAATGAATGCAAAAGGTGATCTTATTTGGCTTCATACAATCGGTACACCGATTATCAACGATAAAAAAGAAGTTGAACACATTATATTTGTAGCCAGAGAAATTACGGAGAGAAAGAAGTATGAGGAAAAACTAAAACAGCTGGCCCTATATGACTTTTTGACAGGAAAGCCAAATCGAGCACAATTCTATAATAGATTAAAAAAAGAAGTAAAACGGGCGAAAGAGACACAGTCTATGTTTTCTGTCATGATGCTTGATTTGGATCACTTTAAACTGATCAATGATACAATGGGGCACGACATTGGAGATCGGCTGCTCAAAGGGTTTGCTGAACGTGTGGGAAATTGCTTGGATGGGAAAGATATGCTTGCTAGACTCGGAGGCGATGAATTTATTGTTCTATCGCCAGATTTATGGGGAAAAGAAGAAGCGATTGACAAGGCTGAGCGGATTATAGAGTCTCTACAAAAGGACTGGGAATTCGATGAATATCGTTTTAAGACCACATCGAGTATAGGAATCGCTTTTTTTCCTCCATATAGATTAACTTATGAAATGCTACTTAAGCAGGCTGATTTAGCACTATATCAGGCAAAAGAAAAGGGAAGAAATAAATTTCAAATCTTTCAGGATAATATGATAGATCATTGACTATAAAAAGAGAGAGCCAAAGCTCTCTCTTTTTATAGTCAATCTAATGAGCTCTTTTATGATGTTTAAACAACTCTCTTTATGTCTGAAAAATATAATAGAATATATAGACAATTTAAAGTCTTATTTTGCAATTAACTGTCTTTTTTTGTTAAAATTATAAAATAGAAACTAAGTATGAACAGGAGATTTTGGTGAAATTTTTTCCATAGATTTAAATTTTTGAAGAAGTAGTTTTGGATTTTGTCTTTTATCACTCTGCTATTTGTAATTTTTGTTTTCATTCATCCTCATACGGTCCTCCTATCAAGGAGGCTGCCCCTAAATGCATCGAGGAAGCGACATCAGCTGTCGAAGATGATCAATTATTTAAACAAGAAGCTCCGTTTAATCAGTTGATTCAGCAATCTAAACCATCTCTAAATAATGGCAATAAAGACTACAGGAAGGGGCGATATAATTGAAAATGAAGAAATGGCTGTCGAAATTAACTACCACTGGCCATCCAAGGCTTTCATTAGAGGAGACGTCTTCTGAGTCACTGGCATCTATGGAGAGTAACATTTATCAAATGTTATTTAACCAGCATCCGGACGGTATTGTGTTGCTTGACAGTGACGGCAGAGTAATTGACTGCAATGAAAAAACTGCCGAGCTTTTAAATTATAACCTTGCAGATTTACGGGATGATTTTTTTCGGTATGTTGACGAACAACATTCAAAAAGAGTCCTTCGAAGCTTTAAAAAGGCATTAAAAGGTGAAACCACTCAATATACGGCTATAAGAATGACAAAAAATAATACGCCTTTTCATATTCAGGTCATGTTTACTCCATTTATCGTCGAAAATACAATGCAGGGAGTAGTTGGTTTCTTCCGTGATAACAATGAAGCAGCCAACCTTAAAGATCATCTGACTAGAGCACAGAAAATCGCGGCGGTTGGAAGTTGGGACTATAACCCTCAGGAGGATAAATTATTTTGGAGTGATCAAGTATACACAATTTTAGGAGTGGAAGATCGACCGTCTTTTATTCCAACAGTTAGTAAATTTTGTAATGCTATTCATATAGATGATCAGGATAAGTTTGATGAGTTACTTAGCGGAGCTTTGCAAGACGGCATCGGCTATGAAGTGGAAGTGCGGATAATCAAAATGGGAGGGGAGGTTCGCACTTGTTTTGTAAAAGCAGATGTATTTGTTGATGATAAAGGAAAAGTAAACTACTTAACGGGTGTAATTTGGGATGTGACAGAAAAGAAGAAAAAGGAACAGACGATCTGGGAGCAACAAATGCAGACGAAGAATATATTACAAGCGATCGATGCGGCTGTTTGGTCAGAGGATGTTACACATAACAAACTGCTTTTTTGTTCAAATGCTGTGCAGAATATTTACGGTGTGTCTCCGGAACAATTTTCAGAAGATATAGACTACTGGAAAAAGGCGATTCACCCTGAAGACAGAAAAATGGTCGAAGAAGCTCAAGTCAAACTCGCGGCTGGTCAAAAATCACATCTTGAATACCGAATTATTCATTCATCTGGCGAAATAAAGTGGATTGAGGATCGTTCTATTCCAACGATTGATGAAAAAGGCCAGCTTATCCGCCTTGAGGGAATTATTTCAGAGATTAGCCAGCGAAAAGAGTACGAAGAAAATTTAAAAAACATAGCTAACCAAGACTTTTTAACGGATTTGCCGAACAGAAGAAAATTTGAAAATGAGCTATCGGCAGCACTAGAGCGGGCGACAAAGAACAAACAAATGCTTTCTCTTTTCTTCCTTGACCTGGACCGGTTTAAAAACATTAACGATGCGCTTGGGCATGCGATTGGAGACAGGCTGCTCATCGAAGTATCTCAGCGTCTGTCAGTCATCTGCGAAAAGCAGGGCTATCTTGCAAGACTAGGCGGAGACGAATTTGGAATTTTTATCGAAAATATTACTGGAGTGGACGCTAGCCTTGCGTTGGCTCATAAAATCTTAGACATATTCGACGAGCCATTTTTGATCGATGACTATGAATTGTATGTAACAACAAGCATTGGTATTACTTATGCCCCATTCGATGGAGAAAATATATTAACATTGCTAAAAAATGCAGATGTGGCCATGTATCGGGCAAAGGAAGCCGGAAGAAATGATTATTACGTATACACACCTACTATGAATATTGAAACATTTAAGCAATATTCACTTGAAAAAGGATTGCGCAACGCCTTAAAAAACAATGAATTTTATTTGGAATATCAGCCTAAAGTTGATTCTCAAACAGGCAGGTTGTCGGGGCCGAAGCATTAATTCGCTGGAAGCACCCTGAATGGGGAATTGTCTCTCCTGGAGAGTTTATCCCTTTGGCAGAAGAAAGTGGCTATATATTGACAATTGGCGATTGGGTGATCAAACAAGTTTGTTCTCAAATAAAAGAATGGGAGAAAAAAGGGTTAAAGATAGTCCCTATATCAGTAAATGTTTCTTACAAACGGCTGATGAAAGTGGATTTTGTTGATAGTGCCATCAAGGCTGTAAAAGACGCAGGTATCCACCCGAGCTATATTGAGTTTGAAATTACTGAGCGAACAATGATTCAGCATGAAGAAGTAGTTAAGGCGGCCATAGCCAATCTTCAAGCATATGGGTTTACTTTCTCGTTAGATGACTTTGGTACATGTCAATCGTCTCTTTCTTATTTATCTACTTTTGAAATTGATGTGCTGAAGATGGACCGTTCATTTGTTAAAGAGATCGGAAAAAACAGACGGATTGAAAGTATTGTTTCCAGTGTAGTAGCACTTTCGGACGAGCTGGGGATAAAAGTAGTCGCTGAAGGGGTAGAAACAGAATGGCAGTTTGACTTTCTTCGTAAGCGAAACTGCCACTTTATTCAGGGGTTCTTATTCAGCCCACCGGTCAAGAACGAAGTGTTCGAACAGATGCTGGCTGATCCTTACATTGGCATGAACAAACAGGCTAAAGCAGAAAATCGTCTAGCAAGTCATAGAAAGCGTGTGAATTTTTCTAATCCAATGATTGCAGCCATGTCTATTACAAAAATTAGAGACAGGGAAGTGAAAATGGGTTATTCAGGGATTCTTATTACTAATATTGGAGGAGACGGGCTTTCGTTTTTATCACAGATTAATTTGCCTGAGCGCCAGGACATTATTTTGAAAATTACATTTGCACTTGGAGCCACCACATTTGAATTGTTCGGAATCATTGCACAAAAGCAAGAAGAGACAGAGGTCTACCGATATGAAATGAAGTTTCAAATGCAAGGAGAGGAGCAGGAAAGGCTAAGAAGTCTGATTATGTGCATTAACGAGGAAATGAAGAATGATAAGACATTTACTGGCATAAGGACATTTTCCGGTTCGGTGCAAGAATTTTTTGAAGGAGATAAAGTGTCATAGCGGGAGGAGAACCCCCGTTGTTTACTGATTTAAGCACTGCTCCTATTTCCCGGGATATAGTTCATTTAACGCAATGGACTTCAAGCTTAACTGCCTTAAAAAGGTGCCTAGTTTAATGTGGATAATTTATAGTAGAAAAAGTGATTGGTTCAATGATAACAAGGTGGTTGAATTCTAAACCCTCTGTAACCCCGTTCTGATTTTGGAACGGGGTTACAGAGAGTGGTTGAATGATAAGTGCAAATCTTCTAATTGAAAATCTGGTTTTTTAAATGGTGTTCCATATGTTCAAGATAGTCTTGAATGAGCCATTCAAGGGTCTTAAGTTCGTTATTGCCTATGTCGCATTGGTACGCTAATTTTTCGTCAGGTATCCGATCGATCACTTTTATTATTTTTTTATTTAAGCTGCACCATAGGTGTACGATCTCTTCACTTGTTATATGTTGATAGTCCTGAAGCTCCACCCATTGATTCTGGTTATAGGGCGTAAGGCGAAAGGGCTGCTTTTCATATTGAATGCTGATAAATCTTCCAAGATTATTAATGGCTGAATCGCATAAATGGCCTAGTATCTCTTTTTTTGACCATTTGTTAGGCATAGGTCGTCGCGCCGCTTCTGCTTCTGAAAAATGACTGAACACTTCTGGAACCTTGATTAACCAGTGATTTATACTTTCAATGACCTGTTGCATATCCTTCTCCTCCAATACTATTATTTAAGTTTCCCCTTTGTTTCTTATTATTTCCTTATGACATAACTCCTTAGATATTTACCGCATCTTTACTTTGAAAGAAATGATTTCTACTTACTTTCTCACAAATCCTTCTTCTCTTTCACAATTTGGTGGGCTTTTCAGAAAGTATTTTTATTTCATGCACTGTATCGCTTTTCTTGCGAGAGATCTATCGGTAAGGGTAATTAAGTCATTTCTTACCTGCAATTCTATGCTTGAAGCCGATCTGTGCGCATCGCTTTGCCTCAATGAAAATAGCCTATCAACCGCATTTTTATAATCACCGGAGGAAGAACAAAAGGGGACAAGAGCAGTTAAGGAAGTAGTTAAGAATAGCCGCCAGGAAAGTAAAGTGAATATAATAATAGAAGACAAATAATAAAAGACGGCGCAGCAAGCACCGTCTTTTCCAAATTTATTGTTGTTCTTTCTCGTTGTAATATTTCACTCCGAATTGCGATCCTTCAGATACCATTTTGTTGTCAGCAATATCGTCAGGATGAGGATGTCCGGCTTTTAAAACAGGGAATTCTTCGGTAGAAGGCTGGACGTCCATATTCATCTTTTCTTTCGCGGTATTGACCAGGCTGTCGAATTTGTTGCGATTTTCCTCTTTGGAAAGCCACCAGGCTGCAGCTCCTGCTCCAATAAGCATATAACCTAACCCTGCCCCGACGCCGCCTTGACTTTTTTCTGTATTTCTTCCAAACATAACAGAATTCCTCCTTACAACTTGAGCCTTTTAAGCTTTTCTTATATTTTTAAAAGCTAGTATTGCTTCTTGCATTATAATTACCCAAACTTGGGCAAATTAAAACCCACAGGTTATTTACACGTGGCCTTCAAAAAAGCAGATTTTTTTACTTATACGCCGTTTTCTTTTCTTATAGGCAGGGTATTAAAAAATGCAGGCATCAGTTATAGGAGGAGTGAAGATGGAGCATACCTTTAATAATGGACAATGGTCCTGGTATGAGCTCATGCAGTCTCAAATGGATGAGGCGGCTAAATACGCTGAACAATATCATTCATATAAAAAATGGGCAGAAGAAACCAAAAGAAATGTATCTAGTATCTTGAGAGTAGACACAAGTGAAAGAGGAAAGGAAGCCCTATGGGGTTCGCTTGTCTATTTTCAAGATGTTGAAGAAAAGGAAGGCAAACGAATTTTTCACTTCTACTTAACAAAAAAACATTTATTTACGGATGATTTAGATTTGTCCATTCTTGAAAATGTAGATGAGGATGTAATGAGAAAAAAGATGGATGAGGCCGAATGTCCGGTAGAAGGATTTATGATTATGATGGGGGAACTCATTAATCATTTCCTTGAAAAAATTGACGTGTTTGAAATTCGTTTAAGAGATTTGCTTTGGAAAATTAGGGAAAAGAATAATATAGAAATCCTCGATCAAACAGCCAAAAGCCGTCACGAACTTCTCGTATGGCAAAATTTGATTATTCCTATAATGGAAATAAAATACGGAATTGAAGAAACTTTTGGCGATGATGTGTCCAAAGGGTTTCATTTTAAGAGAGCATCAAAGCGGATAGAACGTGCTTATATGTTAATTAATGAATATGATAAAGAATTGAAAGCCATGGTGGAGTTAGAGAACACAGTTTCTACCCACCGGGGAAATGAAATTATGAAAACCCTGACTGTGCTGACAACGCTTTTTACACCTGTAGCTGCATGGGGGGCTATTTGGGGAATGAACTTTAAAAATATGCCGGAGCTTGATTGGAAGCTTGGTTATATTTTTTCCTGGGCGGTGATTGCTCTTACGACGCTAGCTTTGTATGTATACTTATTGAAGAAAGGCTGGATGGGTGATATTTTACGAGGGAAAAAGAAAAATTCGTTTTTTAAATAACCGCTTTTATTATAAGAAATACTTATTGAACTCAATTCGATTATCGTTATTTACTTATGTTAGTGATTGTATTATGATGAAATAGTATGAAAAGCAGAGAGTCATCTTTATTACACTTTCAGCTATGCTTACATATTTATGAAAAGAGGGGGAATCGGGATGGCAAACAATGATGTATTCAATGCCCGTTCAAATTTTGAGCTCGATGGTAAGCGTTATAATTATTACCGTTTAGCTGCTCTAGAGGAAGCGGGTGTGGCGAAAGTATCCCGCCTGCCATATTCGATCAAAGTATTATTAGAATCTGTACTGCGCCAGCATGATGGCTATGTTATTAAAAAAGACCACGTAGAAAATCTGGCTAAATGGGGAGCGGCAGACTTAAAAGATGCTGAAGTTCCATTTAAGCCTTCACGTGTTATCTTACAAGACTTTACTGGGGTTCCAGTTGTAGTTGACCTTGCTTCATTGCGCAAAGCGATGGCAGATATGGGAGGCAATCCGGATGTTATTAATCCAGAAATTCCGGTTGACCTTGTTATTGACCACTCTGTACAGGTAGACACATATGGTACACCTGAAGCACTTGAAAGAAATATGGAGCTTGAGTTTGAACGCAATGCCGAACGTTATGAATTCTTAAGCTGGGCACAAAAAGCATTCGATAACTATCGTGCTGTTCCACCAGCTACTGGTATCGTTCACCAAGTAAACCTTGAATATTTAGCGAGTGTTGTCCATGCGGTAGAAACTCCAAATGGCGAATTTGAAGCTTATCCAGATACGCTTGTTGGAACAGACTCCCATACAACAATGATCAATGGTATCGGTGTTCTCGGTTGGGGTGTCGGCGGTATTGAAGCAGAAGCAGGTATGCTTGGACAGCCGTCTTATTTCCCTGTGCCTGAAGTTATCGGGGTTAAATTAATCGGTGAGCTTCCAAATGGAGCAACTGCAACTGACTTAGCGCTTAAAGTAACACAAGTGTTGCGTACAAAGGGCGTAGTTGGCAAATTTGTTGAATTCTTTGGTCCTGGTGTATCTCAACTTCCGCTTGCAGACCGTGCAACGATTGCCAATATGGCACCTGAATACGGAGCAACTTGTGGTTTCTTCCCAGTGGATGCAGAGTCCCTTGACTATATGCGTCTAACAGGCCGCGAAGAAAGCCATATCAGAGTAGTAGAGCAATATTTAAAAGAAAATGATATGTTCTTCACTCCTGACAGAGAAGATCCTGTCTACACAGATGTAGTGGAATTAGACCTTGCTGAAATCGAACCAAACTTGTCTGGTCCAAAACGTCCACAAGATTTGATTCCGCTTTCCAGCATGCAAAAATCTTTCCAAGGAGCAATCAGTGCGCCAGAAGGCAACCAAGGCTTTGGTTTGACTCCTGAAGAGTTAGATAAGACAGCGACAGTTAAATTCGCTGACGGCGAAACAGCTGAAATGAAAACAGGCGCTGTGGCAATCGCTGCGATCACATCTTGTACGAACACATCTAACCCATACGTACTGCTTGCTGCAGGCTTAGTGGCGAAAAAAGCGGTCGAACTCGGTCTAGAAGTGCCGAAGTATGTGAAAACATCATTAGCTCCAGGATCAAAAGTTGTTACTGGTTACTTACAAGATGCTGGCTTGATGGGCTACATGGAGAAACTTGGCTTTAACCTTGTAGGCTATGGCTGTACAACTTGTATCGGTAACTCCGGTCCATTAAAAGAAGAAATTGAAAAAGCAATCATCGATTCAGATCTTTTAGTCACATCTGTGCTTTCCGGTAACCGGAACTTTGAAGGCCGTATCCATCCGCTTGTAAAAGCAAACTATCTGGCTTCACCACCATTGGTTGTAGCTTATGCGCTTGCTGGAACGGTTAACATTGACTTTGCTAAAGATCCAATCGGTAAAGATAAAGATGGCAAAGATGTCTTCTTCAAAGACATTTGGCCAGAGACGGAAGAAGTAAAAGAAGTCGTACAGCGTGCGGTAACACCAGAGTTGTTCCGTAAAGAATACGAGCGTGTATTTGACAGCAACTCACGCTGGAATCAAATTCAAACAAGCAACGAGGCTCTTTACAGCTGGAATAACGATTCCACTTACATTCAAAACCCGCCATTCTTTGAAGGATTGTCTGCAGTTCCTGAGAAGATTGAAGCACTTAAGGGCTTGCGTGTAATGGGTAAATTCGGTGACTCAGTGACAACTGACCACATTTCACCTGCTGGCGCAATCGGCAAAGATACACCTGCTGGTAAATACTTGCGTTCAAAAGGGGTAGAGCCACGTGACTTTAACTCTTATGGTTCACGCCGTGGTAACCACGAAGTGATGATGCGCGGAACATTCGCTAACATCCGTATTCGTAACCAAGTGGCTCCTGGAACAGAGGGCGGCTTTACAACTTACTGGCCAACAGGCGAAATTATGCCAATTTATGATGCTTGCATGAAATATCAAGAAGATGGCACAGGCCTTGTTGTTCTTGCTGGTAAAGATTATGGTATGGGTTCATCCCGTGACTGGGCAGCGAAAGGTACAAACCTTCTTGGCGTGAAAACAGTTATCGCGGAAAGCTATGAGCGTATTCACCGTTCAAACCTTGTCATGATGGGCGTGCTTCCACTTCAATTCAAACTTGGAGAAAACGCTACGACTTTAGGTTTGACTGGTAAAGAAGTCTTTGAAGTAGATTTAAACGACGATGTGAAGCCACGTGACGTTGTGACAGTGACAGCTATTGATGAAGATGGCAGCAAGAAGCAATTCCAAGCTCTTGTTCGCTTTGATTCTGATGTAGAAGTGGATTACTATCGCAACGGAGGCATCCTGCAAATGGTGCTTCGCGGCAAGCTACAAGACATTAAAGCATAATAAGAAGCTTTTTGATAGGGACCGGCAAATCTGCCGGTCCTTTTTGATTTATTATGTATATATTATTCTTAACCTCGCTCGTCCTATTTGCGTCATGAGAAAATAAGTTGTTTAAAACGGCGGCTGACCATGCTATTCAATCATTAGGCATGCAAGAGGAATGGTGAAATTGTAACGGCACAGGTTAATAAAAACTGGATGAGGGAAGTACACAAGACATTGTTTATTCACTGACTGATAAGTTTACTTATTTGATGCATGCAGCTACTTTGCCCATAGATTATCTTCTGTTGTTCCTGCTATCATTTTGCTTCGCAACAAATCATCACGATTAAAAGATTCATGGCCTTATTTATTTATCTTTTTAACGTCAGAAACTGCATTCACAACGTTAAAATAGTCTTTCTTTGCCCTTCCTGAGAACGATAACACCCTATCGGTTTTTTTAAAAGTAGGCAGTGTAGATGAAAAGAAAGCTACATTTAAAGGAAATTAATTGCCCACCCTTCTAGAGCGATAGCATTTAATGTCTGTCACTCTGTTGTAAAAAATAAGAGTGAAATGGTGTTAAATGTATAAAAGTTTGTTTGGCAGTCCATTAGTACACAGGTCCTCCTAATGGGGTTGATTCAGCAGTTGATAAAATGTCTCATACTTTATCAGCCAGTGAAATTATCATTGAGACAAGAAATTCTCATTGTAAGGAGTCAGTCTGCCATTGGCATCCATCAAAGAAATTGGATATCTAACGTTTGGATCAGAATTTATAGAGGCAGGGGGAGAAGCGGTTGTACGATGCGGAAGGTGAAGCTTGTCTTCTTCTATGATGTATCTATAAAGAAAAGGACTATAGGCAGAAAAGTCTTTATTCCAGTCATAGCAACGTTCTTATTGTGCGCTTATCGCTTCCTTGAAAAGGGGACTTCACAAACAAAGCAGGAACAGCTCTGTACAATAAATAGGGAAAGAGGGAAGAGAGGCCCGCAGTTAAAAGGTTTTACATAGGAAATGGCTTTGGCTGAAGAAAATTAGATAAAAAATAACTATTAAATTAAAATTAATATAAAAACATATTGAATATCATTTTACATTTGTGATAATATGAAACGCGAGATCAAGTAACATAACAAAGAAAAGGGGAGCAAAATAGCAAAAATTAAACTAGAAAAGCAAGTCCAGAATATAAAAAGCAGCAAGAGAGACTACAGGAGGAGCGAAGGGTGCCGACCTGTTTACCTTGCTAGAAAGACCATAAAGATAATGGATTAGCGGATTGAATGATTCTTTTAGCCGCCGATATAAACTATATGGTTGACAAAAAACAAGGCATTACGCTCTGTGGCTTGTTCATTATTAATCCAGAGAAAACTCTGTACATAACAACAGCAACTGTGATGTCAATGAAACATTGCATGTTCTGTAGTATTACAAGCAGACAGTTTGTGGTCAGCAAACTCGTAGTCTGATAAGAAAATGAATGGTTTGCACGAATAAAAGCTGTCCGTACTATTTATATCCGGCAGCTTCCCTATGAAAATAGTAATCAAGGAGGAAAATTTATGTCTAAGGTAATGGTTGTTAACGAATCTAATTTTGATGAGGTTGTTTCTTCTAATGAAGTAGCTGTTATTAAGTTCGGTGCTCCGTGGTGCGGGCCTTGCAAAATGATTGCACCAGTTTTAGATAGTCTTTCCACTAGCATGGAAAATGTCTCATTTGGAGATGTGAATATTGACGAAAATGGCATGCTTGCCGAGAAGTTTAACATTATGAGCGTTCCAACTATTTTAATTTTTAAAAACGGTTCAGTAGCTAAGCAAAGTTTAGGTTTTTCTCCAGAAGATAAGTTGAAAGACCTAATCTCTAAATATCTATAACGGGCATCAAAACGATTTATTTTCCGAGGAAAGAGGGGTATGAAAGATGAGTGAGAAAATTTATGACGTAATCATTATTGGAGCAGGTCCAGGCGGCATGACCGCGGCTGTATATACATCAAGAGCCAATTTGAAAACGCTGCTGATTGAGCGTGGAGTACCTGGCGGCCAGCTCCAAAATACAGAGGAGATTGAGAATTTCCCTAGTTATTCTCATATAGCTGGACCAGATTTAGCACAGAACATGTTTGAACATGCTTTGAAGTTTGGAGCAGAATATGAACAGGCTAATGTGAAGGATATTGTAGATGAAGGGGATGTAAAAGTCGTTCATAGTGATAATCAAACATATAAAGCACGGGCGGTCATTATCGCTACAGGCACTAAATATAAAAAGTTGGGCATCCCTGGTGAAGAGGAATTTTCGGGTCGCGGTGTCTCATGGTGTGCAGTCTGTGATGGGGCATTTTTTAGAAACAAAGAGCTTGTCGTTGTAGGCGGGGGAGATTCAGCAGTAGAAGAGTCCGTCTTCTTAACGAAATTCGCTAAAAAAGTGACTGTCCTGCATCGCCGGGACCGCTTTAGAGCCCAGCCGATTTTAGTCGACCGCATGCTTAAAAATGACAAGATTGACGTTGTTTATAACACGGTAGTAAATGAAATTGTTGGAGAAAACAAAGTAAACGCTGTTCTGCTGGAAAATACTGAAACGGGTGAAGTAACTACATTCCCGGCAGATGGAGTATTTGAATATATCGGCATGAATCCTGTATCTGAATTTGTGAGAGATTTAAAAATCACGGATGAAGAAGGGTGGATTATTACTGATGACCGAATGAAAACAGCTATTCCGGGCATTTATGCAATTGGTGATATCCGCAAAGATGCCGTTCGCCAGGTCGTCACAGCTACTGGTGACGGGTGTGTGGCAGCCATTGAAGCTCAGCACTTTGTAGAGAATTTAAAAGAACAATTAGCTACATCTCTTTCATAATTTTATTATAGCTGGACGTGGAGAAATCTGCGTCCAGCTTATTTTTTATATGCCTAATGACAAAATTATGCACATTTTTCCCTTTAGAGCCATGTTTTATCTCGTGCCTCATAATTGCTTTTTCCTAAAAAATTTGCAGCTGCCGCATTTAATTATCATAGTTATTTGAAAATTTAGTATAGGAATGTTTGTTTATGGGTAACATAGTCATAATGACGATTGAAAAGAAGGGAAGACATACACTATGAGAAAAAGACAAAGAAAATCATTTGCTGAGCTTGTAAAAGAAAATAAAAGTGAGTTGTTAAGAAATCCGACAGCAATGAAAGAAATAGAGGAAAGATTGGAAGAGCGGTTAGAAATAAGGAGATCTGTGAAATAGGGATCTCAAGGCTTACGCGGAGATTGACTATACATAAAAGCGGCCTAACGTTTAATAGTAACGTTGGACCGCTTTTTTGATTTAATGAGCTTCGGATTGATTGACGCCTACAGGGATGCCGGGCCTTGAAGAATCGCTCGCTCCGTACAATTGACTAGACTGATGGTCAAACAGTACAGCCTGAACGTTGCCCATTGGCAGAGCAATCTGATCAAATTGATAATTCATCTTTTCTAACACTTGTTTAGCTTCTTCAGGGATGCCTTCTTCCCACCAGATTAAGGGACCGGTACCATTGAAGATCCGTGGTTCTTCTATGGCGTCTTTCAGGTCCATTTCATAATTAATAACATGGATGAGCGTTTGCAGAACAGAAGCGACAATCGTCGGACCGC